>NZ_JBXEJO010000013.1:0-125000 GCF_056837965.1 Bradyrhizobium ferriligni | reverse complement strand
CTTAGAAAGGAGGTGATCCAGCCGCAGGTTCCCCTACGGCTACCTTGTTACGACTTCACCCCAGTCGCTGACCCTACCGTGGCCGGCTGCCCCCTTTCGGTTAGCGCACCGTCTTCAGGTAAAACCAACTCCCATGGTGTGACGGGCGGTGTGTACAAGGCCCGGGAACGTATTCACCGTGGCGTGCTGATCCACGATTACTAGCGATTCCAACTTCATGGGCTCGAGTTGCAGAGCCCAATCCGAACTGAGACGGCTTTTTGAGATTTGCGAAGGGTCGCCCCTTAGCATCCCATTGTCACCGCCATTGTAGCACGTGTGTAGCCCAGCCCGTAAGGGCCATGAGGACTTGACGTCATCCCCACCTTCCTCGCGGCTTATCACCGGCAGTCTCCTTAGAGTGCTCAACTAAATGGTAGCAACTAAGGACGGGGGTTGCGCTCGTTGCGGGACTTAACCCAACATCTCACGACACGAGCTGACGACAGCCATGCAGCACCTGTCTCCGGTCCAGCCGAACTGAAGAACTCCATCTCTGGAGTCCGCGACCGGGATGTCAAGGGCTGGTAAGGTTCTGCGCGTTGCGTCGAATTAAACCACATGCTCCACCGCTTGTGCGGGCCCCCGTCAATTCCTTTGAGTTTTAATCTTGCGACCGTACTCCCCAGGCGGAATGCTTAAAGCGTTAGCTGCGCCACTAGTGAGTAAACCCACTAACGGCTGGCATTCATCGTTTACGGCGTGGACTACCAGGGTATCTAATCCTGTTTGCTCCCCACGCTTTCGTGCCTCAGCGTCAGTATCGGGCCAGTGAGCCGCCTTCGCCACTGGTGTTCTTGCGAATATCTACGAATTTCACCTCTACACTCGCAGTTCCACTCACCTCTCCCGAACTCAAGATCTTCAGTATCAAAGGCAGTTCTGGAGTTGAGCTCCAGGATTTCACCCCTGACTTAAAGACCCGCCTACGCACCCTTTACGCCCAGTGATTCCGAGCAACGCTAGCCCCCTTCGTATTACCGCGGCTGCTGGCACGAAGTTAGCCGGGGCTTATTCTTGCGGTACCGTCATTATCTTCCCGCACAAAAGAGCTTTACAACCCTAGGGCCTTCATCACTCACGCGGCATGGCTGGATCAGGCTTGCGCCCATTGTCCAATATTCCCCACTGCTGCCTCCCGTAGGAGTTTGGGCCGTGTCTCAGTCCCAATGTGGCTGATCATCCTCTCAGACCAGCTACTGATCGTCGCCTTGGTGAGCCATTACCTCACCAACTAGCTAATCAGACGCGGGCCGATCTTTCGGCGATAAATCTTTCCCCGTAAGGGCTTATCCGGTATTAGCTGAAGTTTCCCTCAGTTGTTCCGAACCAAAAGGTACGTTCCCACGCGTTACTCACCCGTCTGCCGCTGACATATTGCTATGCCCGCTCGACTTGCATGTGTTAAGCCTGCCGCCAGCGTTCGCTCTGAGCCAGGATCAAACTCTCAAGTTGGACTTGAAACCTTGAACCGGCTGATCACAACGTTTGACGAGGTCCCACCATTCTTCACCGGCCGAAACCGGCGAGCTGCTGACGATTCACATCGTGTGCAGCGATGGTGTAACCTTTAAAACGTGTACCGCCGAAGTCTTTCGTCCACCCTCAGAAAGTCGAAAGCCGAAGCTTTCAAGTATTCCGAGAGACGCAAGGACTCCGCCGTCCACGTTTCTCTTTCTTCATCTTCACTTGTCAAACAGCCCGGGATCCGATGACCCCACACCCTTAGAGGGTGGTTCTACCCTTCACCGGCCGACGGTGAACTCCAACCGATTTATGTCGGCTGTTGTGTCACTCATCGAAGTGAGGAGCATCAGTGGCGCGTTCGCTCGCCTTGGTCAGTGACCCGGCGGCGCCGCGCTCAGTGGTTGGTTTATAGTCCGCCCCCCTCGGGATTGTCAACGGCCATTGTCAACAAATCGTCGCACGCCCAAATCGCTTGTGCAGTGCGAAGAAATTCTCGTGCTTTCCGTGGCTTAGGTCGGAGGTAAAAATTCGTCGCCCAGCCCTTGCCGCAAAAAACTTTAAAAAAAGTTCGACGCCGGGGAGCCCGCGAGGCCCTCCAAAATGGGTTCCAACCGCCCCCGGGCCGGGCGGCGGGCATCGACCTGCGTTCAGGGCAGCTTTTCCACCTCAAATGCCGCACTTGAGCCACAATCCTGCGACGTTCTGGCTATAACGAATGCATTGAACCGCTCGTAACCTGTGGGGGCTGGGGCGGTTTTTCTGGGGGACCAGGCGATTTTCTCCAAGAATCCGTCGCCTCTTCCCTTCGCGGCCGAGCAACATCGAGAGATCTGCACACCATTGACGTTCGAGATCGCGGCTAGCTAATGGCCATCGGCTTCTCGAATTCGATGCGTGTGGCTCGCCACACTGCCGAGATCCCTCTTCACGGGATCAAGGTGGGGACAAGGACGAGCAGAGGTCGATCGCAGTTGCTGGAATTTGGGGGGATGCAGGGTTGAGCCAACGGGCGTCACGCGGAAGCGGCATTGGGCGCGAGACCGGGATGATCGATCTCGGTCACGAACCGCCGCTTTCGGTCGACGGCACCGAGGCTGCGGTGATCGATCGCCGCCGTGTCTCCGTTCAGTGGTTCAGCGGCACTATTTTGACTGGACTATGTGGCGCGGCCCTGATCGGCGGGGCCGTTTTTGCGTCGCTCGATGGCGAGATGACCTTCGCCAAGGTGCCGGAGCGCGTCGAAGGCGCGCTGCGCGGCGCCTTCAACGGCAATGATCGCGTCGTCAGCCTGCACAAGGGCGACCGCCTGCCGCCGCCCAGCGAATCCTCCGCTTCCCGCAGCCTGGTGCGCGTGTCGACCGTGACCCGCGTCGGCAATCGCGACGTGATGCGGGTGCGGCCCTTCATCCGAATTTCCGGCAATCTCTCGATGACCACGAGCGATCTGTCGGCCAAAATACCGGCATTCAACGCGCAGCGTCTGCTGACCGATGTCGGCTCCGACACGCCGGCGGCGGCCGAGGATCCGAATGCCGCGGCCGAGCCCGACGCCGAGGTCTCGTTCGTCACCAAGGATCTCGGCTCCGTGCTGCCGAAGGCCAAGCTCGCCGCCGTCGTCGCGCTCGACGACGTGCTGATGCGGGTCCGCGACGCCGCCAACTGGCGCGGCTCCGGCGGCTCGGTGCGCTACGCTTCTCTCGCCAATGCCGCGGCTGACGCGAGTGGCGCCGGCCCCGACATGAGGATGGCCTACGCCACCGAGGGCAACACCTCCGATCCCTATGCCGGCTTCGAGACCCGCGTGGTGCCGGAGAACGTCACCCTGCTGCCGAAGACCAAAGAGCAGGTCACCGGTGGCAATCCGGTCGGTGAACGGGTTCACCTCGTCAAGAAGGGCGACAGCATCACCTCGATCCTGCGCGATCAGGGCGCAACGCCCGACGAGGCGAAGGCGATCGCCGCAACGCTCGGTCCGCGCGGCCGCGAGGGCGGCCTGAAGGAAGGCCAGAAGGTACGAATCCTGATGGCGCCGGCCGCTCCCGGACCGAATGTCAGGCTGCAGCCCTATCGCGTGATCGTCGCCAACGAATCGGTCATCGAGGCCGTCGCCGCGCTGTCCGATCTCGGCAAATACGTCGCCGTCGACGTGCAGAGCATGAACACCGTCACCGAGACCGCCGACAATTCCAGCGACGATGACGAGGATGATGGCAGCGGCGTGCGGCTCTATCAGAGCATTTACGAGACCGCGCTGCGCAACAAGGTGCCGCCGACCGTCATCGAAGACATGGTCAAGATCTACTCCTACGACGTCGATTTCCAGCGCAAGGTACAGCCCGGCGACTCGTTCGACGTGTTCTTTGCCGGCGAGGACGAGGGCGTCACCAGCACCGAAAAGACCGAAGTGCTCTACGCCGCGCTGACCGTGGGCGGCGAAACCAAGAAATACTACCGATTCCAGAGCTCGGACGACGGCCTCGTCGACTACTATGACGAGACCGGCAAGAGCGCGAAGAAGTTCCTGGTGCGCAAGCCGGTCAACAACGCGATCATGCGTTCGGGCTTCGGCGGCCGCCGCCACCCGATCCTCGGCTATGTGAAGATGCACACCGGCGTCGACTGGGCCACCGCCTACGGCACGCCGATCTTCGCGTCCGGCAACGGCGTGCTCGAGAAGGTCGGATACGAGGGCGGTTACGGCAAATATATCCGCATGAAGCATGCCAATGGCTATGAGACGGCCTACGGCCACATGTCGGCCTTCGCCAAGGGCATGGAGATCGGCAAGAAGGTGCGGCAGGGCCAGGTGATCGGCTTCGTCGGCTCGACCGGCCAGTCGACCGGCCCGCACGTCCACTACGAAATCCTGGTCAACGGCCGATTCGTCGACCCGATGCGCGTGAAGCTGCCGCGCGGCCGTTCGCTCGAAGGCCCGATGCTGGCGAACTTCGAGAAGGAGCGCGACCGGATCGAGGCCCAGATGTCCAGCCGCGGCAGCTCGCGAATCGTCTCGGACGCCACCAGTTCCACGTCGCAGACCCGCTCCATCACCAACCGCTGATGATGCGATAGGGCGCCAGTTCCATCAGATTTCGCCCGTGAGATAGGAACCCGAACGGCGACCATCCAGTTGATTCGTCAGTGAAACCTCCAATGGAGGGTGTCATGGAGAACTGGACGAACGCAAAACTGTGCGATGTCGCTAACCTGATCCTCGGCGCGCTTCTCTTCCTATCGCCGTGGCTGTTCAAGTTCGACGCCGGAACGATTTCCACCAACGCCTACATCGTCGGCCTCGCGATGGCGGCCCTCGCGATCGCCGCGCTCGCGGCATTCGCGGTCTGGGAGGAGTGGCTGAACCTCATCGTCGGGCTTTGGGCGCTGGTCTCGCCCTGGGTCCTGGGTTTCCAGGGAATGACCACCGCGACGACCGTGCACGTGGTGATCGGCATCGCCGTCGCGGTCCTTGCGGCGATCGAGCTCTGGGCGATGTCCCAGCATCCGCCTCGGCTCACGACGCACAGCTGAGGCCTTGAACTGATCCATCCCTACCCGCTGGCGCGGATAGCCGGCGGGGAGGGTTTGGTCGCGCTCAACGAAGATATGCACAAGGATTTGCACCATGACCCAGCTCACCCGCGACGATGTGCTGAAGGCCGTCGGCCACACCGACGACGTCACGATTGCCAGGATCATTGCGTCGGGAGCAACCATCACCGAGCTTGCCGAGGCGCAGGCCTGGCTCGCCAATGACGAACCGCTGATCAATGCCGGCAGGCCGCTGGCCACCGGCCGTGCCCGCGAACTGGTCGATATCCTTTCCGAGCTCGAGTCCGCCGAGGACGACGAGCCCGCCAGCCCTTCGCCGCCGATCGTCCCGCAGGAGTGATTCGCAAATGAATATCCTCCCCGCGACCTGCGGGGAGGATTCTGGTGTTGCGCCGTCAGTTCAGCTTGCGCTTCGAGACCGGAGCCTCGAACTGCACGATCTCGGCGGTCTTGGGCACCTGACCGTTGAAGGTCAGCACGTTGCCCTTCTCCGAGATCACCACGTGATCGCCGTCCTTGACCTCGCCGGCGAGGATCATCTCGGCCAGCGGATCCTGCACGCTGCGCTGGATCACCCGCTTCAGCGGGCGGGCGCCGTAAGCGGGATCCCAGCCCTTCTCGGCGAGCCAGTCCCGCGCCTTGGCGTCCAGCGTGAGCTCAATCTTGCGATCCTCGAGCAGCTTGGTCAGCCGCGCGAACTGGATCTCGACGATACGGCCCATCTCGCTCTTCTGCAGGCGGTGGAACAGGATGATCTCGTCGATGCGGTTCAGGAATTCCGGCCTGAAATGCGCCCGCACGACGCCCATCACCTGATCGCGGACCGCCGCAGTGTCCTCGCCTTCCGGCTGATTCACCAGGAATTCCGAACCGAGATTCGAGGTCATGATGATCAGCGTGTTGCGGAAGTCGACGGTGCGGCCCTGACCATCGGTCAGGCGGCCGTCGTCGAGCACCTGCAGCAGCACGTTGAAGACGTCGGGATGCGCCTTCTCGATCTCGTCGAACAGCACGACCTGGTAGGGTCGGCGCCGCACGGCTTCGGTCAGTGCACCACCCTCGTCGTAGCCGACATAGCCGGGAGGCGCGCCAATCAGTCGCGAGACCGAGTGCTTCTCCATGAACTCGGACATGTCGAGGCGGACCATCGCGGTCTCGTCGTTGAACAGGTCAGCGGCGAGCGCCTTGGTCAGCTCGGTCTTGCCGACGCCGGTGGGGCCTAAGAACATGAACGAGCCGGTCGGCCGGTTCGGATCCTGCAGGCCCGCGCGGGCACGGCGCACGGCGGTTGCCACCGCACGCACGGCTTCGGCCTGGCCGACGACGCGCCTGGCGAGGCTATCCTCCATTTTCAGGAGCTTGTCCTTTTCGCCCTCGAGCATCTTGTCGACCGGCACGCCGGTCCAGCGCGAGACGACCTGCGCGATGTGGTTGGCGGTGACCGCCTCCTCCATCATCTCGCCGCCGTTCGGCTTGCTGTTTTCTTGCGCCTCGATATCGGCGAGCTTCTTTTCCAGCTCGGGAATCCGGCCATAGGCCAGCTCGCCCGCCTTCTGGAATTCGCCGCGACGCTGCGCATTGGCCAGCTCGACGCGGAGCGCATCGAGTTCGCTCTTCAGCTTCTGGGCATTGGAGAGCTTGTTCTTCTCCGCGCTCCAACGCGCCGTCAGCGCCGTCGATCGCTCCTCTAACCCGGCGAGCTCCTTCTCCAGGGTCTGCAAGCGGCTCTTGGAGCCGGCATCGTTCTCCTTCTTCAGCGCCTCCTGCTCGATCTTCAGCCGGATGATGTCGCGATCCAGCGAATCGAGCTCTTCCGGCTTGGAATCGACCTGCATCTTCAGCCGCGCTGCTGCCTCGTCCATCAGGTCGATGGCCTTGTCGGGCAGGAAGCGGTCGGTGATGTAGCGGTTCGACAGCGTGGTCGCGGCCACCAGCGCGGAATCGGTGATGCGCACGCCGTGATGCTGCTCGTACTTGTCCTTCAGGCCGCGCAGGATCGAGATGGTGTCCTCGACCGTCGGCTCGCTGACATAGATCGGCTGGAACCGGCGGGCCAGCGCGGCATCCTTCTCGACATGCTTGCGGTACTCGTCGAGCGTGGTCGCACCGATACAGTGCAGCTCGCCGCGCGCGAGCGCCGGCTTCAACAGGTTGGACGCGTCCATCGCGCCGTCGGTCTTGCCGGCGCCGATCAGCGTGTGCATCTCGTCGATGAACAGGATGATGCCGCCCTCGGCGGTCGAGACCTCCTGCAGCACGGACTTCAGCCGCTCCTCGAACTCGCCGCGATATTTCGCGCCGGCGATCAGGGCGCCCATGTCGAGCGACAGCAGCTTCTTGTCCTTCAGGCTCTCCGGCACGTCGCCGTTGAGGATGCGCAGCGCCAGGCCCTCGACGATGGCGGTCTTGCCGACGCCGGGCTCACCGATCAGGACGGGATTGTTCTTGGTCCGCCGCGACAGCACCTGGATGGTACGGCGGATCTCCTCGTCGCGGCCGATCACCGGGTCGAGCTTGCCGTCACGCGCAGCCTGGGTCAGGTCGCGGGCATATTTCTTCAGCGCGTCGTACGCGTTCTCGGCGGTCGCACTATCAGCGGTGCGGCCCTTGCGCAGCGCTTCGATCGCCGCGTTCAGGTTCTGCGCCGTGACGCCGCCCTTGCTCAGGATGGAGGCGGCCTCGCTGCCCTTCTCGAGCGTGAGCCCGAGCAGCAGCCGCTCGACGGTGACAAAACTGTCGCCGGCCTTGTCGGCGGCCTTTTCCGCCGCATCGAAGGCACGCGCCAGCTCCGGTGACAGGTAGACCTGCCCGGCACCATTGCCCGAGACCTTCGGCAGCTTGTTCAGCGCCTCTTCGGTCGCTTTCAGGATTGCTCTGGAATTACCGCCAGCACGGTCGATCAGACCGCCGGCGAGTCCCTCATTGTCGTCCAGCAGCACCTTCAACAGATGCAACGGCGAGAACTGCTGGTGACCGTCGCGCATTGCGAGCGATTGGGCAGACTGGATGAATCCGCGCGCGCGCTCGGTGTACTTCTCAATGTTCATTCGTTTTCCCTCGGCCTGCCATCGTCACCCATTCAGGCATGACAACGGCATCTTCATTGGGTTTCCGCGGGCCGCGTTGACGTTTCTCAACCAGCCTCTGGTCGTCGCCATCATTTTTCAGGCTTGCCGCAGATGTGGGCACTTGGTTCCAAAACGGAAGAGCGGCAATCTGCGATTTCGCCCGATGAAGCTCAGCGCCGCACGATGGCGACAAGGTAGCGGCAAGGCTGAGCCGTTTCGTTACGGAAGACGATGTCCGACGGCGGACCAAGCTCGACGCGGTCACCCGCAGCGAGCTCGTGGCGCTCCGCCCCTTCCATCAAAGTGAGGCGGCCGCTGATCACCCACACCACCTCGCGGACCAGGTGATAGGCGCTGGCGGGGAAGCCGGCTTCCTGCCTTGCAGGCAGCTCGATCTCCACCAGCTCCAGCGGATTGGCCGGATGCAGGAACACCTGCCGCCGCAGATAGGCCGCCTTCGGATCGCGCCAAACCGGCTGATCCTTGGCCCGCTGCAGGCGGGAATTGGGTGAGGCAACCTCGAACAGCGCGGCCATGGTGAGACCATAGGCGGTGGCGATCCGCGACAGCGTCGCCGCCGTCGGGCTTGCCTCCGCCCGCTCGATCTTGCTCAGCATGGCCTTGGACACGCCTGCCCGTCCGGCGAGATCCGCCAGCGACCAGCCGCGGCCCTCCCGTTCGGCGCGAACCCGCCGCCCGAGAGCCTCATCGGCCTTGTCCTCTATAATTGACATACCGTCTTATATAGTAGACGATGGGGTCCGTTCAAGAGGCCCGTCAAGGAACCACCGATGATTATCCGCCCCGCCACCGAGCAGGACATCCCTGCGATTACCGCGATCTTCAACGAGGCGGTCGCCAACTCGAATGCGATCTGGACGGAGAAGCAGGATTCCGACGCCGAGCGGCTGGCCTGGATGAACGCGCGGCAGGCGCTCGGCTATCCGGTGCTGGTGGCCGTCGAGGGGACGACGGTGCTCGGCTACGGCACATTCGGCGACTTCCGGACCTTCCCAGGCTACCGCTACAGCGTCGAGCACAGCGTCTATATCCATGCCGATCATCGCGGCCGCGGCCTCGGCCGGATCATCGTCGACGAACTGATCGCCGCGGCCACGGCGCTCGGCAAGCACGTCATGATCGCGGGCATCGACGGCGGCAATCCGGCCTCGCTGCGGCTGCACGCGCAGGCCGGCTTCGTCGAGGTCGCCCGGATGCCGGAGGTCGGACGCAAGTTCGGCCACTGGCTCGATCTCGTGTTCATGCAGCGCCTGCTGGACGCTCCTGGAGCGGCGCGCGCCGACTAGTACCTTCCCGCGGCTGGCAGTTCTCCTCGCCCGCCAAACAGGCTAGAGCGAGCGGATGGACAACGCACAGCCCTCCTCCGCCAGGATCACCGGCATCTACCGCTACCCCGTCAAGGGCCTCACGCCCGAGTCGCTGCCGCACGCAGAGCTCAAGGCCGGCGAGACGATCCGCTCCGATCGCCGCTATGCGATCGAGAACGGCCCGAGCGGCTTCGATCCCTCGGCGCCGAAGTGGCTGCCGAAGCCGCATTTCCTGATGCTGCAGCGGGACGAGTGGCTGGCGCCGCTGCGCGCCCAGTTCGACGATGACAGCCACGTGCTGACGCTGCGCCGGGATGGCGCGATGGTGGCCCAGGGCGACCTCGAGACCGCGAAAGGCCGCGCGGCCATCGAGCGCTATTTCGCCGACCGTCACACCGGCCAGATCAAGGGACCGCCCAAGGTGCTGGTCAGCCCGGGCCACAGTTTCTCCGACGTGCCGCGCAAGGTGGTCTCGATCATCAATCTGGCGAGCCTGCGGGCGATCGAGGAGATGGTGCAGGCGCCGGTCCATCCGCTGCGCTTCCGCGCCAATCTCTATGTCGAGGGCTGGCCGGCCTGGCATGAAGCCAGCCTGCTCGACCAGACCATCGCGATCGGCAGCGCGCGGGCCAGGGTGGTGAAGCGCATCACCCGCTGCGCCGCGGTCAATGTCGATCCCGATACCGGCGCGCGCGACCTCTCGGTGCCGAACACGCTGATGCAGCGCTTCGGCAACAATGAATGCGGCATCTATGCCGAGATCATCAGCGATGGCGGCGCCGCCGTCGGCGACACGATTGCCGTCGAGCAGCCGGCGCCGGTGTAGATCGCTCTCGTAGGATGGGTAGAGCGCAGTGAAACCCATCACTTCCGCACCGAGGTGTAGGCGGTGGGTTTCGCTGAGTTTATCATCGGGCCGCGCGTTGCGCGGACCCGTTGGCTCTACCCACCCTGCTCCGAGTCAGTTCGTCGGCATCACATAGGCGTAGATCCGGCCGCGCGAGACCGACGTCTCGCGGACGCGGTGGCCGCTGTTGCCCGAGATCATGGTCGGATTGCCCTTGGCATCGACGCCGGTAATGATGCCGACATGACCCCCGCCGCGGCGGCTCATCACGGCGATGGCGCCGACCTGCGGTCCCGAAACGCGCGTGCCGTATTTGGCGAACGAGCTCGCCATGTCGGAGCCGGTGCCGCGATGGCCGGTGTGCTGCAGCACCATGTTCATGAAGCGTGCGCACCACAGGCTGGAGCGGTCGGTCGGATTGCCGCCGAGATAGCGGCGCGCCTCGGCCACGATGCCGGACGAGCCGAAGCCACCTGCCGCGCTGACGCCGCCGGTGTTGGGCACGGGGTCAGCGCTGCCGGGCAACGGCGCTGCGTTGGTTTCGACGATCCCGCCCGGCTGCGCGAGCGCGCGGCGCTCGGCGCGCGACAACCGCGCGGTGTGCCGATAGTGATGGCGGGCATAATGACGCGCGTGATGGCCGGCATGGGCCGAATGCGCGTGACGTGAGTGGTGCGGACGGGCGGATGCCGGAGCGGCGGAGATCACGGCGAGAGTGAGCGAACACAGAGCCAGCGCCAAAACACGAAGCGACCGGCGACACGCAAGCAACTGAACCATACTTCACTAGATCCTCTGTAACGCCCCCCAACTCCCCGTCGCGTTCCCGGGGGAACGCGACGGTGGTTTTGAAAATCGGGATGGCGCGAGGAAGATTTCATGCGGCGCAGCGGGAACAATTTCTGGGTCATTCCGCGATGAATCGATGACGAGAAAGGAACCGGAACTGCCGCATTGCAGCCTTGAAAATTAACTGCAAATCTGGAGGCGGCCAACGAGAGGAGAATTTCAATGCCCTACGCCACGACGAAAGATCATGTCCGCCTCCATTTCGAAGAGGCCGGCAGCGGAACCCCGATCATCTTCCTGCACGAGTTTGCCGCTGATCACACCAATTGGGAGCCGCAGATGCGCTACTTCGCGCGCGGCCACCGCTGCATCGCCTATTCGGCGCGCGGCTACACGCCGTCGGACGTGCCGCCGAGCGCCGACGTCTACACCTACCAGCACTTCTATACCGACGCGCTCGCGGTGCTCGACCATCTCGGCATCGCCAAAGCGCATTTCGTCGGGCTCTCGATGGGCTCCTATTCGTCGTTGCAGATCGCCCTCAACGCGCCGGAGCGCGCGCTGTCAATGACGCTGGCCGCGGTCGGCTCCGGCTCGAGCCTCGAGAATCTCGATGCCTTCCGCGCGCAGTGCCGTGCCAATGCCGAGCAATATGAGAGCATCGGCGCGGTCGAGGTCGCCAAGGTGACGCGCGAAGCGCCGAGCCGGATTCCGTTCCTGGTCAAGGATCCGCGCGGCCACGCCGATTTCTACGCCGCGCTCGCCCGCCACGACGCCAGGGGCTCGGCCAACACGATGCGCAGCTTCCAGGGCGGCAGGCCCTCGATCTACACCATGACCGACGCGATCAAGCGCGCCGCGACGCCGGCGCTGATCCTGTGCGGCGACGAGGACGACAATTGCATCGCGCCCAGCATGTTCCTGAAGCAGCATCTGCCGGCCGCCGGGCTTTCCTTCTTCCCGAAGTCGGGTCACGTGCTCAACCTCGAGGAGCCGGCGCTGTTCAACGAGATGGTGGAGCGCTTCATCGCGCTGGTCGAGGCCGGCCGCTGGCCGGTACGCGATCCGCGGTCGCTGGTGGCGGCGCCGGTGTAGTCCTGTCATTCCGGGGCGATGCGCAGCATCGAACCCGGAATCTCGAGATTCCGGGTTCACGCTTCGCGTGCCCCGGAATGACGCCATGACGTCACTTCCCCTGCCCACCCCGGCTGAGCAGGAACACGCCCTGCTCGCCGAACATGTTCCACACCCACCACGGCAGGTTGAGCGGCACCGGGCGGCCGTAGAGATCGAGCGCAACCGCGCGCTCCATCTTGACGTTGATCTCCTCGCAGAGCTGCACGAAATCCTTGATGGTGCAGAAATGGATGTTCGAGGTGTCGTACCAGCTCGCCGGCAAATTCTCCGTGCGCGGCATGTGGCCGCCGATCAGAAGCTGCAGCCGCATCTTCCAGAACCCGAAATTCGGGAACGAGACGATGGCGCGCTGGCCGATCCGCAGCAGATTTTCCAGCACCACCTTGGGCTGCCGCGTCGCCTGCAAGGTCTGCGACAGGATCACGTAGTCGAACGCATCGTCGGGATAGTTGACGAGGTCGGTGTCGGCATCGCCCTGCACCACGGCGAGCCCCTTGGCGACGCAGCCATTGACGCCCTCGCGCGACAGCTCGATGCCGCGGCCGTCGATGCCGCGGCTCTCCAACAGCTGCAGCAATTCGCCATCGCCGCAGCCGACGTCGAGCACGCGCGAGCCCGGCCGCACCATGTCGGCGACCAGCAGATGATCGGTGCGATAGCCGCCGGTCCGCTCCGGCGCGATGCCCGGCAAGGGCAATGTCTGCTGCATGCTCATGACTGGCCGTCGTCCTTCAATCCGCGCGCCTTGCCTGCGGCCAGCAGGAAGGCGCGGGAGATCTCGAGGAATTCGGGCACGTCGAGCAGGAAGGCGTCGTGCCCCCTGTCGGTCTCGATCTCGGCGAACGACACCCGCGCGCTCGACGCGTTCAGCGCATGCACCAGCGCGCGCGATTCCGAGGTCGGAAACAGCCAGTCGCTGGTGAACGACACCACGCAGAACCGCGTCTGGATGCCGGTGAACGCCTTCGCCAGCACGCCGTTGTGGTCGGCGGCGATGTCGAAATAGTCCATCGCGCGGGTCAGATAGAGATAGGAGTTGGCATCGAAGCGCTCGACAAAGGACGAGCCCTGGTAGCGCAGATAGCTCTCGACCTGGAAATCCGCATCGAACGAGAAGGTCGGCAGCTCGCGGTCCTGCATCCGCCGTCCGAACTTGCGGTGCAGCGCGGCGTCCGAGAGATAGGTGATGTGCGCGGCCATCCGCGCCACGGCCAATCCGCGGTGCGGATGGGTGTCCTCGTCGACATAGCGGCCGCCGCGCCAGTCCGGATCGGCCATCACGGCCTGGCGGCCGAGCTCGTGGAACGCGATGTTCTGCGCCGAGTGGCGCGTCGAGCAGGCGATCGCGAGCGTCGAGAACACGCGCTCCGGATAGGCCGCGGTCCATTGCAGCACCTGCATGCCGCCCATCGAGCCGCCGACCACGCAGAACAGCGTCGTGATGCCGAGACGATCGATCAGCATCGCCTGCGCGCGCACCATGTCGGGGATGGTGATGATCGGGAAATCGAGTCCCCACACCTTGCCGGTCGCGGGGTTCAGCGACGCAGGGCCGGTCGAGCCCATGCAGCCGCCGATCACATTGGAGCAGATGATGAAGTATTTATCGGGATCGATCGGCCGGCCGATGCCGACCATGGTCTCCCACCAGCCGGGCTTGCCGGTGACGGGATGGATGTTGTTGACGTGCTGATCGCCGGTCAGCGCGTGGCAGACCAGGATCGCGTTGGAGTGGTCGGCATTGAGCTCGCCATAGGTCTGGTAGGCGATCTGGAACGGTGCGAGATCGACGCCGCAATCGAGCTTGAGCGGCTGGTCCATCCCGAACTTCGCCACCAGTGACGACGGATGGTCGGCCTCATGGGCGCGATCATCGCTCGGGGTTTGTGGGCTCGGTATCGGACGCACGTTGCTCATCTAGGCGACCCTGCCTCCGCGCGGGAGGGCTCGACGGACCTCAGGCCAATAAAAAACCCGGCCTGAACAAAGGTTCGGCCGGGAGCTGATAAGGTCCCCGGCCTGTTTAGCGAGTTGTTTAACGTGGCTGCAAGCCGGCCGGCTCAAATGACCACGGGACGCAGGGAACGTAGTCCCCGCGCCCCCCGCCGTCAAGACAGCCCTGCCCACGGCCAATTGGTTAACCGAATGCGCAACGCACGCCTGCGACGTTTCTCTTTGCTTTCGCTGCCCGTCTTTCCTAATCAGGGACCCTGTCCGACGCGGCAACGGGCCGCCCCGACGACAAGGTTTGAGAGCATGTCCAACCCACCCCCGTCGCCGCCCTCGCTGCAGGAGCTGCGCAAGGAGATCGATGCGATCGACGAGCAGGTTCACCGCCTGTTGATGGCGCGCGGCGACATCATCGACCGCCTGATCCAGGTCAAGAAGACCCAGGAGGTCGGCTCCGCATTCCGCCCGGCGCGCGAGGCCAGCATGATGCGCGAACTGGTGCGGCGTCATCGCGGCATCCTGCCGCTCGACACCATCGAGAGCATCTGGCGCGTCATCATCTCGACCTTCACCTACGTGCAGGCGCCGTTCGCGGTGCATGCCGATGTTTCGGTCGGCGAGTCGGCCATGCGCGACTCGGCGCGGTTTCACTTCGGCTTCGTGGTGCCCTATGTGTCGCATTTCAGCGCACAGGCCGCGGTCGAGGCGGTGGCGAAGTCGAAGGGCGACCTCGCGCTGGTCTCCGCGATCGCGAGCCGCACGCCGTGGTGGAATGCGCTCGAGGCCAGTGGCGCGCCGAAGATCATCGCGCGGTTGCCGTTCCTCGAACGCGCCGACCATCCCGCCGCGTTGCCGGTGTTCGTGATCTCGCGGGTCGCCGACGACGCCATGGTCACCGAAGTGCAGACCTGGAGCGTGCGCGTCTCCGGCTGGAACGCCGATGTCGCCCGCGCGCTTGCCCCGCTCGCCGAGATCGTCGCGGTCCCCGACACCGCCTTCGACGGCGCGGCGCTCCTGGTCTCGGTCACCGGCCACGATTTCGAGGCCATCAAGCTCGCCTTGATCAAGGCCGGCGCCTCGGTCCGCTCGTCGGCCCTCGTCGGCAGCCACGCAACGCGCTATACGGTGCCCTCTAACGGATCGGCCAGGACCTGAAGCAAGAGCCAGCCGCCCGTCCAGACTTTTGTTTTGACGCGTTTTCTTCACGCGAACCGGTATCCACTTCGCTCGAAAACGCTCTGTTCGGAGTTGATGATGTCCCGCCCTGTGCCGAACCCCGGCATCCTCGATATTGCGCCCTACACGCCCGGCAAGAGCCCGGTGCCGGAACCGGGCCGCAAGGTGTTCAAGCTGTCCGCCAACGAGACGCCGTTCGGGCCGTCTCCGAAGGCGATCGCGGCCTACAAGGCCGCGGCTGACCATCTCGAGGACTATCCGGAGGGCACCTCGCGCGTGCTGCGCGAGGCGATCGGCCGCGCCTACGGGCTCGATCCCGACCGCATCATCTGCGGCGCCGGCTCCGACGAGATCCTCAATCTCTTGGCGCACACCTATCTCGCCCCCGGCGACGAGGCGATCTCGACCACCCACGGCTTCCTGGTCTACCCGATCGCCACCATGGCGAACGGCGCCAGGAACGTGATCGCGGCCGAGACCAATTTCACCGCCGACGTCGACGCCATCCTCAAGGTGGTGACGCCGAAGACCAAGCTGGTCTGGCTCGCCAACCCGAACAATCCGACCGGCACCTACATCCCGTTCGACGAGGTCAAGCGGCTGCGCGCCGCGCTGCCGTCGCACGTGCTGCTGGTGCTCGACGCCGCCTATGCCGACTACGTCTCGCGCAACGATTACGAACTCGGCATCGAGCTGGTCGCGACCACGGACAACACGGTGGTGACGCACACCTTCTCGAAGATCCACGGCCTTGCGGCGCTGCGGATCGGCTGGATGTTCGGGCCGGCGCATATCGTCGATGCCTGCAACCGCATCCGCGGTCCGTTCAACGTCACGACGCCGGCGATGCTGGCGGCGGTGGCGGCGATCGAGGACACGGCGCATGTGCAGATGTCGCGGACCCACACCGAACAATGGCGCAACTGGCTGACCGAGGAGATCGGCAAGCTCGGGCTGAAGGTGACGCCGAGCGTCGCCAATTTCGTGCTGATCCATTTCCCGACCGACAAGGGCAAGACCGCGCCGGAAGCCGACGCCTATCTCACGCGGCGCGGCCTCGTGCTGCGCGCACTCAACAATTACAAGCTGCCGCATGCGCTGCGCATGACCATTGGCACCGAGGAGGCCAACCGCCTCGTGGTCGAGGGGCTGCGCGACTTCCTGGCCGGAAAGTGACATCGTGACCACCGCCCCGCTCTTCAAACGCATCGCGCTGATCGGCTTCGGCCTGATCGGCGGCTCGATCGCGCGCGGCGCGCGCGCGCAAGGGCTGGTCGGCGAGATCGTGACCACCGCGCGCTCGGAGAAGACGCGTGCGCGCGTCGCCGAGCTCGGCATCGTCGATCGCGTCGTCGAGACCAATATCGAGGCGGTGAAGGATGCCGACCTCGTCATCCTCTGCATCCCGGTCGGCGCCTGCGGCCCGGTCGCCGCCGAGATCGCGCCGCATCTGAAGCCCGGCGCCATCATCTCCGACGTCGGCTCGGTGAAGGGCGCCGTCGTCAAGGACATGGCGCCGCATCTGCCTGACGGCGTCCACTTCGTCCCGGCGCATCCGGTGGCCGGCACCGAGCATTCGGGGCCGGATTCCGGCTTCGCCGAGCTGTTCATCAACCGCTGGTGCATCCTCACGCCGCCCGAAGGCACCGATCCCGCGGCGACCGACCGATTGCGCGCGTTCTGGGCCGCGCTCGGCGCCAAGGTCGAGATCATGACGCCGGACCATCATGACCTCGTGCTCGCGATCACCAGCCATCTGCCACATCTGATCGCCTACACCATCGTCGGCACCGCCGACGAGCTGGCGCAGGTGACGGAATCCGAGGTCATCAAATTCTCCGCCGGCGGCTTCCGCGACTTCACCCGCATCGCGGCCTCGGACCCGACGATGTGGCGCGACGTATTCCTCGCCAACAAGGACGCCGTGCTCGAGATGCTCGGCACCTTCAACGAGGATCTGTCGAAGCTGACCCGCGCGATCCGGCGCGGCGACGGCGAAGCGCTGTTCGACCACTTCACCCGCACCCGCGCCATCCGCCGCGGCATCGTCGAGACCGGCCAAGATTCCGCCGCGCCCGACTTCGGCCGGCCGCATGCGAATTTGAAGACGTAGGCGGGGCTCGGTCCGACTACCGGCGGACGGAGCGAGCTGGTAGCCTCCAGCAGGAAAGCCGGCGCGTCGCTGATGACAGGGAGCGATCAGATGATACTCAGTCCGGATCATGTGACGATCGCAGTGGCAGATGCCGGCCCGGCGATCGCGTTCTTCGCACTGCTTGGCTTCAGGAAGACCCACGTCGCGACCATCGACGGCGGCGTTCCCGCCCGGTACATGGGCATGCCGGCCATGAGAGCGCAGCACATCACGCTCGCACTCGAAGGAGCGGATTTCGAGATCCAGCTGCTCCAGTTCGACCCGCCCCCAGGAACCGATCCGGGGGTGCACCCGACCAATCTGCGAAAGCTGGGCTTCAATCACCTCGCCTTCCGCGTCGACGACATCGAGGCGGCCACCGCGCACCTGGTGGCCAACGGTGTCACCATGCTGAGCGACGAGATGGACTACATCAGCCGGAAGCTCCGGCTGTTCGAGGGTCCCGAGGGCATCACCTTCGAGTTGGTGGAGCGGGACGCCTCAGACCCTGCTGGCTAGGGCCTTTTGCATTGCCCCAGGGACAACTCCCAAGGCTGCGATGTCAGCTTGTGGTCTGCTGCGATGTCAGCTTGTGGTCTAAAGCGCGCATCCGGCGGCGCGGAATGACGTCGGCTGTTGACCCAAGCGGACCTGACCTCCGGCTAGCCCGGGCCGGCACCTCGCCCCATTATCACGAGACCTCGGGCGCGCTATCATCCCGCCATTCTTTGGACAAGACTGAAGCGAGTGCTGGGGGCTGATCGCCCCTGACGGATAGCCGAGTCGGTACTCTTGGGTGACATTGGACGGAAAGGGATACGTCAATGAACTCCACACCCACTCCGAATCCAGCTGGATCGAACGATAGCCTGAGCGCGCGGGCCGACGAAAGACTCGCGGAAGCCCAAAAGCAGATTGCGCGCGCCGATGAAGAACTCACGCGCTTGAGTGAACAGCTCGCAAGAATGGAGCGCGATGCCGCGTCCCGCCCTTCGACGCAGCCAAACCCGCCCTCGGTCGAACCTAGCCCTGTTTCTTCCGGGCCGAGCCCCTCTTCTTCCGGACCTGCCTCGCAATCGCGACCCGGAAGACCGATATTCCGGGCCCTCACCGCCTTGTCGGTGGCAGCATGTATCGTTGTCGCTGCCCTGGCTTTGCAGTCGTCATATGGTGGGGAAGCCAAGCTGCTTGTCGCCCGTTGGGCGCCGCAGCTCGTTTCAACTCCAGCATTGCCGCCGGATGATCCGCAGCCTCCGGCGCAGCCCGCTCCACCGGCCGTTCAGGTCGCCGCGGCAGACGCCGCTCCGCCCCAAGCGACGCCGTTGCCTCAGACCGCACCACCGCAGGAGGCCGCGCCGACAGCCAACACAGCCCTTCCCGATCAGACGCAGCTGCTGCAAACGATCGCACGCGACCTCGCGAATGTTGAGCGAAATATCGAGCAACTAAAGGCGAACCAGCAACAGATGGCCCGCGAGAACTCCAAAGCCATTGAGGAACTCAAGGCGAGCCAGGAAGAAATGAAACGGGCACTCGCGAAGGTTTCCGAGCCGAAGGCGTTACCGCCTCCGACGCAGCCGGCTCCGGCCGCGCGCAAGCCCGAGCGGACGTCGATCCCGCCATACGCAAGAGCGCGGCCTCGAATCCCAAGGGAGTGGTTCTACGACGAATGGTGACCGTCGATGCAGCCATCCTTCAGTTCCGGATCGCTTCAAGCCGGCGGCAGGCCGAGTGACTGCGCGGCCTCCATCCAGGCCGGCAATTCGCGCTGATACAGCGCATTGCTGTCCTTGAAGCCGATCGCGGGCTCCAGCACGAAGGTCGCGAGCACCTCCTTGACCTTCGGATCGCTATTGGCGGCGACGCAAATCTCCGACAGCCGATCGACGATCGGCTGCGGCGTCGCCTTCGGCAATGCCCAACCCGAGAAGCCGCTCACGGTGAAGAATTTTGACGTCGCGCCCTGCTCGGGCAGCGTCCTGGTCTCGGGGATCGCGTCGACCTTCTTCGAGTGAACTCCGAAGACGACGCCCCGGTTGCTCTGCAGCACGGTTTGCGCGGCGGTGTAGCTGCCCATCGCGACATCGAGCGTGCCTTCCGCAAGCCCGGTCCACATCGGCGCCTCGCCGCGATAATGGATCGGCTCGATGGTGAGGCCATACTGCTTGTTGAGCTCGTTGATCGTCATGTGCGGCGCGGAGCCCGCGCTGTAGGTGCCGAAATTCACCTTGCCGCTGCTGCGCGCATAGGCGACGAATTCCGCCAGTGTCTTGACGCCCAATTTCGGGCTCGCGACCAGCAGCAGCCCGGCGCCCGGGATCACGCTGACCAGCGTCAGATCCTTGTCCATGTCGTAGCCGGGGTTCTTCATCATCGCGCGGTTCATCACGTAAGTGGTCGAGATCGAGCACAGGATGGTGTGACCGTCAGGCGCGGCGCGCGCCACCTCGGCGGCGCCGATCGAGCCCGAGGCGCCCGCCTTGTTCTCGATGACGACGGTTTGCCCAACTTGCCTTGCGATGAATTCGCCGAAGGCCCGTGCCAAAAGATCAGTCTGCCCGCCGGCGGGGTAGCTGCAGATCATGCGGATTTGCCGCGAAGGCCACGCGGCCTGCGCCGAGGCTCCGCGTGACAGGAAGGGCATCGCGGCGGCCGCAGCTCCGGCAGCGATGACGTGACGGCGGCTGAATGTCGCTGGCATTGAAGTCCCTCCCCGATTTTTTTGTGAGGGTATCGCATCGGCCGATCGCAGCTACGGGACAGATTGGCGCAGCAGGGCTGCAGGTCTGCGACCGTGCTCACCGCCGCAACCGCTGATCCCGGATCGGCCCCGCCGATATCGCGGCGGTCTTCTGCGCCGGCCGCTGACGGCCGACGAGGCCGGCGGTCGCCAGCATGATGCCGCCACCGAACCACCAGGAGCCGATCACGAACTCCCAGGCGCGCGGCGGAATCTCGTCGAACACGATGCCGTAGACCGACACCAGCGCAGCCAGCGCGGCGAGGAAGATGCCGCCCGCGCTCATAAGCTCGACGGCATCGATGCGCCCCGTGCCGCGCATCGCGGGCTTGGGAATATCGATGCCGAGATAGAAGCCGGCGGCGCCGATCACGATCGTCGTTGCGATGAAGATCACCGTGCCGAAGACAGCGACATGGCCCTTGGCGAGCTGGGCGGCGACAAAGGTGCCGGCCATGGCACCGGCCATCGCCAGGCCGGTTCGCTGCAGCACATGCGCGGCGCGGCTGACCATCATCAATTCGCGCGCAATCACGGCCCTCTGCTTCGGTCTGGTCACGATCCTCATTTGTAGCCTCCCTTTCCAGAAGCGGCATCGGTTTTGGCCGCATCGGAATCAATGTCCACCGCGCGCGAAGCCATCCTGGTCACTACCGACTTCCCCTCATCCTGAGGAGCCCGCGCTTGCGGGCGTCTCGAAGGATGCAGGCCATGGACCGGGCCTCATGGTTCGAGACGCGCTTCGCGCTCCTCACCATGAGGATCTTGCGACACGGAGGACTAGAACGGGTAATAGCGGATCTGGGTCATGACGATATGGTCGTCGGTCTTCGGCGCGCCGCCGACACCCTGGAAGGCGAAGCGCTGGGTGTAGGAATATTGCGCGCCGGCCTTGATGGTGCCGTAGGAGCCCTTGAAGATCGTGTCGTAGAAGCCCGCGGTGTACTGCCTCACCTCCGAAGTGTTGCCGTTACAGGTCGCGGCCGGCGAGTTCTCGATGTTGCAGCCGAGGTTGTTGTAGAGCGGATTGCCGTAGCCGAACGGCACCGTGCCGACATTGGAGAAGGTCGCCTTGGTCTTTTCGAGCCCGGCATAGGCGTAGAGATCGAGCGACGGCGTCGTGTGCCAGACCGAGCCGACCAGGAAGGCCGTGATCGGCAGCGGCTGGATCGAGCCGTCCTGGCGCACGGTCGCATCCGGGAATGGCGTTGCGGTGAAGCGGCCGAGCGCACCGTAAGAGGCGGAAGCCTGCACCTCGAGCAGCTTCGGCACGATCTCGGCCGAGAGATGGCCGCCGAAGCTCACCGTGTTGACGTCGTGATTGGCGAAATTGAAGCGATCATAGAAGTCGCGGTAGAGCGCCCACGCCTCGACATGCAGCTTGTAGGGCCCGAGCCGCGGATCCCACGCGCCCTTCACTGTGAGATCCGGAACGTGGTTGAGGCTGACATTGTTCAGGCTGTTGAAGAAGCTGCCGCCCGGACCGGTGAGATTGACCAGCAGGTTCGGATTGAGCACGCCCTGCGGGCCGACAGCCGGCGTGCCGACCAGCGGGTTGTTGCCGCCGAAAAAGGATGTCTGCGGATTCTCCGCCGAGACCGCGAGCTTGAACTCGGGCCCGATGTCCTGCCAGACCCGAACGCCCGGTTGACGCGCGCCGAGGAAGCCCGGCACCAGTTCGAAATCGATCACGCCCGGCGTATCGGCGCCTCGCGGATCGATGCCCGCCTTGCTCGGCGTGTTCAGCGACCATGATTGGCCGGCGAGGACATGCAAGCCGAGATCGCTGCGGTCGATCTCGATGCTGGCCTGCCGCAGCCGCGGATTGAACGAATTGGTCGCGACCGAATTGGCGGTCTGGGCCGCGCCCTCGAAATCGAGCTCGCCATAGCCGGCGACGTGGACGTTCTCCGTGGCGTTGGCTTCGGCGAGCACCGAGAAGCGGGTCTGGCGCGCGGTGAAGCGCGACTCGCCGGTGTTGTAGTTCTTGCTCTGCGGGAACGGGATGAAGTTGTAGACCGAGCCCGAGTCCGAGGCGAGGTTGCGGCTGCGATAGATGCCGGTGAGATCGACCCAGCCGCCGAAGGTGAAGGTGACGCCCTTGTAGCAGAGCTTGCCCGAAGCGCAGGGATCGAACGGCACCGGCGCCTTCGCCGTCATCTGCGCGTTCTGAATTGCGCTCTGTCTTGCGGCCAGCGCCTCCTCCTTGCGCGCCTGCGTCTCCATTTTCTGCTCGAGCTGCTTGAGCCGTGCCTTCAACGCACGCAGCTCGGACGCATCGTCCTCCGCCAACGCCGGACCTGCCGACAGCAGCATGCTGCCGAGCAGAATTCCCCCGAGAATTCGCATCGCTTCTCCTCCACACGAGGTTGCTTCCTCAGGCGAAAGGGAGCGGTACTCGCGGAGTGATATTCGCGCCGGGGCGCATTATTCCGGTCACGTTTTTCTCATCGGGGCGGCGGGAATAGATTGCCGCGACCGACGATATCGCGCGCGAGGAACGCCCTGGGTGGAGGCGTAACAACACCGGTCGCGATTTCGAATTGTGTTGGGGCGATTGTTTTCAACCTGCCACGGACATTGGATCGACGGAGGACTGCAGCATGATCGGTGAAGTCATTGTCGTTGGTGACTTGAAGCTACGGGAGAACGTCCCGCTCGACGAATACAACCGGCTGGGCGAACGCATGTACGACATTGTCAGCCGCCTTCCGGGATTCCTTTCGGTCAAATCGTTCAAGGCGGAGGATGGAGAGGAGCTCACCTTGTTTCGCTTTGCTTCGGAGGAGGCGCTCGAAGCCTGGCGCAATCACCCCGACCATGTCGAAACCATGAGGCGAGGACATGCCGAGTTCTACGCCAGCGGCTTCCTGCAGATCTGCAAGGTGATCCGCGAGGTCGGCCCGTTTGAGCACGCCTGACAGTGCGCGGGCGAGTTCGCGTCGGCGCAATCCGCCGCGGTTCAGAACAGCGGCGGAATCTGCGCGACTTTCAGCGGCCCCAGGAACACCGCGCCGTCGGCGAAGCGCAGCGGGAAGCTGCGCGCCTTCTTGCCTTCGAGCGTGGCCTCGGTGCCGAGCGAATTGATGCCGGCGGAAATGCCGGCATTGGCGTTCTGCTTGATCACCTTGCCGAGGCCGGGGATGGCGCGATCCAGCGCGCCGAACAGATTGCTGAGGTCCTGGCTCTTCACGCCCGGCGCGACGCGATCGAGCGTCGACTGCGGCACGCCTTCCTCCAGCATCTTGTCGATGCCGAGCGCGGGGATGACGCGCTCGAGGCCGGCGACCGTCATCTGCAATTCGCCCTCGATGCGGCCCTGCGCGTTGAGGCGCAGCGTGCCGGCCGCAACCGACAGCACATCGCCCTGCTCGATCCGCGACTGCTGGATTTCGACGCTGCCGCCGGCGGCCTGGATCTCGCGGAAGCGATCCGGCCACGGCTTCGGCGAGAAATCCTTGAGGCCGTTGAGCCGCGCATGGATGTCGGCGTTGAACGGCTGGGCGAGCAGCGGATGCACGTCCTGCAAGGTGCCGCCGGCAATCTGCAGCACGGTCTCGATCGCGGGACTGTCCGGCGCCGAGCCGTCGACCTGCCTGCCGTGCAGTTCGATGTGATTGACCCGCGCCAGCGGCGCCGGCGCCGCGCCGCCGGTGCGGTCGATGGCGAGATCGTCGAACACCAGCGAGGCGCGCTGCGGCACCGCCGGCAGGCCGACGACGCTGCTGCGTCCCTTGCTCCAGTTCACCGACAGCGTCGGCTGCGCGCCGCGCTCGGCGATCGTGGCCGGGCCCTTGAATTCGGCGATCACGAGCTTGGGATCGTAGACCTGCGCCACGACCAGAATCTCGGCAAGCCGCGCCACGAACGCCATCTGCGGCGAGGCGGTCTGCGAGACCAGCATCACGCTCGGATCGGTGCAGCGGACCTCGAACCGGAACGGGTAACCCGCCACCGAACGGTCGCCGCAATCATAGACCCGGCCGGCCTTCGCCTCCTGCGCGCGCCAGGCATCGGCCTGCACGCCGACCTGCGAGGCGGCGAAGAACCAGAAGGCGCTCCACGCGACCGCGGCGATCAGGACCGCGACGGGGACGGCATAAAGGCCGAAGCGCGAGCGGCGGCGGGGGGCGGAGGTCTGATCCGACATGCAGGTCCTTTGGCGGGCGAATTTGTCAAAATCTAAGCGGCCGCGAGCCTTGAACAAGCCCCGAGCAACCCTTGAGCGAGCCTCCAGCAAGCCTTGAGCAAGCCTTGGAAACATCACGGAATCTGCTTCGCTTCGACGGCCCGTTCTGCTAGCCCATCAGCGCGATGTCAGCAAATCCTCCCCATTCCGAAACCGACGGCGACCTCTGGGTGTTCGGCTATGGCTCGCTGATGTGGAAGCCGGGCTTCGAGTTCCTGGAACAGGTGCCGGCGCGGCTGATCGGCGAGCATCGCGCGCTCTGCGTCTATTCGTTCGACCACCGCGGCACGCCGGAGAAGCCGGGCTTGGTGCTCGGGCTCGACCGCGGCGGCGCCTGCCGCGGCATCGCGTTCCGCGTCGCCGCCCGCCTGCGCCACGACACTATCACCTATTTGCGCGGACGCGAGCAGACCACCAACGTCTATCGCGAGGTGATGCGCTCGGTGTGGCTGGAGAATGCCGCGCGCGAGCGCGTCTCTGCGCTGGCCTATGTGGTCGATCGCGGCCATGTGCAATATGCCGGGCGGCTGTCGCTCGCCGAGCAGCAGCGCCTGGTGCTGCAGGGCCATGGCCGCTCCGGCAACAACCGCGACTATGTGCTCTCGACCGTGGCCTCGATCGAGAGGCAGGGCTTTCGCGACACGCAGCTGCACCAGCTGGCGGCGATGCTGCACGATGCGGGCACGCTGCATCGTGATGCGCGCGCGACTGACAGGCTCGATCCGGGCTGAGGCGCGGAACCTCGCTCGCGCATTTTTCGCCACGGCGCGAACAACATTCTGGTCTCAATTTCCGGTCGTTGGAATGGAATGACCGGAATGCGCCTCTCATTGCCCAAGCTCGCCGCAATCGGCCTGCTGTTGCTGCTGAATTCCCCATCTTATGCAGGTCTCAGAGAGGATGGCGCGGCGTGCGACGCCGGGGATCCGCACCCCGAGCTCGCGATCCCCGCCTGCACCCGCCTGATCGCGGCCAATCCCAGGGGACGCGACCTTTCGATCACCTATTACAACCGCGCGCTCGCCTGGCATAACAAGGGCGATCTGGAGAAAGCCAAGGCGGACTACGATCAGTCGATTGCGATCAATCCGTCGTTCGCGCCGTCCTATGGCCAGCGGGCCAAGGTTTTCCTGCAGAACCAGGACTATGACCGCGCGCTGAGCGACTTCGATCAGGCGATCCGGCTGAAGCCTGCCGGCCCGTTCAGCGCCGGCTGGTTCAACAATCGCGCCGAGCTGTTCGTCGCCACCGGGGACTACGATCGCGCGCTCGCCGACTACGGCAGATCCATCGAGCTCGATCCGAGCTCGTGGTACGCCTATGTCAATCGCGCATTGGTCTACGATTTCCGCGGCAAGGACCGGCTCGCGGCGCTGCATTGCCAGGATGCGATCAAGGTCGCGCCGCGCGCGGGCGGCCCCTATTATTGCCGGGCGGTGGTCGAGATCAGCGCCGGCGACATCGACAATGCGTCGCGGGATATCGAACGTGCGATCGCCATCCAGGACGGGCAATCCGAGTTCTACTCGCTGCGCGGCCTGACGCTGGCCAGCAAAGGCGAGCTCGATCAGGCCGTGCGCGACTACGACCGCGCCACGCAACTCGATGCGCAGGGCGCGCTGAATTACGCGCGCCGAGGCCTCGCAGGCGAGAAGAAGGGCGATATCGAGGGTGCGCGCGCCGACTTCCGCCACGCGCTCGAGGTCATCGGCCTCGATCAGCTCGACCGGACGCAGGGCCAGCGCGTCGCCAGGGAAGGCCTGCAACGGCTGGACAAGGTCGCCGCCACGGACAAGAGCGTGATCGCGGATCACGGTGCGGCGAAGGCAACCCCCGCATTTGCCGCGGCGGTGCCGATCGCGCCGATCGGCGCGGGTCAGAAGGCAGCAAATTCGGAGCGGCGCGTCGCCCTGGTCGTGGGCAATTCCAGATATCGCTCCGTACCGGTGCTGCCGAACCCCGGCCAGGACGCGGCGGCGATTGCCGATACGCTGCGCGCCGTCGGCTTTCAGGATGTCCGCCTCGTCAACGATGCCACGCGGGACAGCCTGGTCGAGGCGCTGAAGTCATTCGCCAACGCGGCCGATGGCGCGGACTGGGCGGTGATCTACTATGCCGGGCACGGCATGGAGATGGCCGGCGAGAACTATCTGGTGCCGGTCGATGCGAAACTCGCCACCGACCGCGACGTGCCGTTCGAGGCGGTAGCCCTGACCCAGGTGCTGGGCGCGACCGAAGGTGCACGCAAGCTGCATCTCGTCATTCTCGATGCCTGTCGCGACAATCCCTTCGCCAACCAGATCAAGCGCACCGTCGCATCGCGCTCCATCGGCAGGGGACTGGCCCAGGTCGAGCCCGACAGCGGCACGCTGGTCGTCTACGCCGCCAAGCACGGCCAGGTCGCGCTCGACGGCGACGGTGGTCACAGCCCGTTCGTGACCGCCCTGATCAAGCGCATGCAGACGCCGCGGATCGAGATCCGCAAGCTGTTCGACCTCGTGCGCGACGACGTCATGGCGGCGACGGATCGCCGGCAGCAGCCCTTCAGCTATGGTTCGGTGCCGGGAAGCGAGGATTTCTACTTCGTCGGCGCGAGCCAGAATGCGGCAAAGTAACCCGCATGCGGCGCCCACGGCCCGGCGCGCCCATCTGCCCAGCAGCGCAAACGCGTCGTCGACGCAGGCCGCAAGGCTGCGATGCGCCGTGTCGACGATGAGCCGATCGCGATCCCAGGCATCGTAAGCGCGGCGCGCGACGGCATCTCAATCCGGCACAGCGAGCCCCGCGATGTCGCTCGTTCTCGTCTCGACCCGCCGACGGTGCTCGGCCGGATCGCTGCACACGATCTCCAGCCATTTCACATCGGCGCCGGCCCGTTGCGCCGCCAACTCCCATCCTTCGCGCGACGCCTGGCAATCGTTGACGCAGTCCGCGAGGACGTCGAAGCCGAGCGCGAGATTGTCGGTGGCGACGGCCTGCGCCGCGCGGTAGGTCCAGTCGGCGAGATCGCGCGGCGCGGAGGGCGATTCTCAGATCGCCTGGTCCATCGAATCGATCCGCAGCCACATCGCGCCGATGCGCGGCGCCAGCTGCCGCGCAATGCCGGATTTGCCGGTGCCGGGCAGCCCGGCCAGTGCGATCAGTCGTGCCATTGCACCCTCGCCCCCTTGCGATCATCAGGGGCGAAACCTAGCTCAGTTCCACCCGCGTTCCCACGCGTCGTGACGCGCACCGCACCGGATTCGAGCGCATTGATCGAGAACTACACGATCGAGACTACGGCCGCCGTCGGGCGCTGTGTTGCGGTCAGACACATCGCGGCGGCGGTATGGCGCCGCCCTGTGACATTTAGGCTTTTGCATCCCGGCGCGGACGGATAGAAGCTCATCCGCAAACAGCGCTCGCAAATTCGATGAACCTCTCCGCCCCCTTTGTCCGACGGCCGGTCGGCACCACGCTGCTGTCGCTTGGCCTCGTGGTGGCGGGCATCATTGCGTTCTTCAAGCTGCCGGTGTCGCCGTTGCCCGACGTCGACATCCCGACCATCATGGTGCAGGCGACGCTGCCCGGCGCAAGCCCTGCCGACGTCGCCTCCACCGTGGCGAGCCCGCTCGAGCGTCATCTCGGCCAGATCGCCAGCGTCACCGAAATGACCTCGGTGTCCTCGCTCGGCTCCGCCCGCATCACGCTGCAGTTCGACATCGACCGCGACATCAACGGCGCCGCGCGCGACGTGCAGGCGGCGATCAACGCGGCGCGCGCCGATCTGCCGACCAACCTGCGCGCCAACCCCACCTACCGCAAGTTCAACCCGGCCTCCGCCCCGATCCTGATCTACACCTTGACCTCGGACACGCTGACGCCGGCCGAGCTGTATGACGCCGCCTCGACCGTGCTGGCGCAGAAGCTGTCGCAGGTCGAGGGCGTCGGCGAAGTCTCGGTCGGTGGCGGCTCGCTGCCCGCGGTGCGCGTCGAGCTGATCCCGCCGGCGCTCTACAAATACGGCATCGGACTCGAGGACGTCCGTGCCGCGCTCTCGAGCGCCAATGCGCACAGCCCGAAGGGCGGCATCGACGTCGGCAACCAGCGCTACCAGATCTACGCCAACGACCAGGCCCGCAAGGCGGCCGACTACAGGCCGCTGGTCGTCGCCTACCGCAACGGCGCGGCGGTGCGCCTGACCGACGTCGGCGACGTGATCGATTCCGTCGAGAATGTGCGCACGCTCGGCCTTTCCAACGGCAAGCCGGCCGTCGTGATGATCGTGTACCGGCAGCCGGGCGCCAACATCATCAAGATGGTCGACAGCGTCAAAGGGCTGATGCCGCAGCTGAAGGCCTCGGTCGCGCCCGCGGTCGACATCACCCTCGCAATGGACCGCTCGAAGACGATCCGCGCCTCGCTGCACGACGTCGAGATCACGCTGTTGATCGCGGTGGCCCTGGTGATCCTGGTGGTGTTCGCCTTCCTCCGCAATGCGCGGGCGACGCTGGTCCCGGTGGTGGCGGTCGGCGTGTCGCTGATCGCGACCTTCGCCGTGATGTATTTGCTTGGCTACACGCTCGACATCTTCTCGCTGATGGCGCTGACGGTGGCGACCGGCTTCGTGGTCGACGACGCCATCGTGGTGCTGGAGAACATCACTCGCCACATGGATGCCGGGCTGTCGCGGCTCGAGGCCACGCTGGTCGGCACCCGCGAGGTCGGCTTCACCGTGCTGTCGATGAGCGTGTCGCTGATCGCGGTGTTCGTGCCAATCCTGCTGATGGGCGGCCTGGTCGGGCGCCTGTTCCGCGAATTCGCCATGACCATCACGATCGCGATCGTGATCTCGCTGGTGGTCTCGCTGACCACGACGCCGATGATGTGCGCGGTGCTGCTGCGCAAGGAGGAGGGCCAGCCGCACGGCCGGATTTACCGGATCAGCGAGCGCATCTTCGAGCTGATGCTGAACGGCTACCGCGCGACGCTCGGCCTCGCGCTGCGCCATCCGCTCCTGGTGATGCTGATCCTCGGCTCGACGCTCTATTTGAACTTCCATCTCTACAAGGTGGTGCCCAAGGGCTTCGTGCCGCAGCAGGACACCGGATTGCTGATCGGCTCGATCCAGGCCGACCAGAGCACCTCGTTCCAGCTGATGCAGCAGAAGCTGACCCAGTTCATCGACATCGTGAAGTCGGATCCGGCGGTCGACACCGCGGTCGGCTTCACCGGTGGCGGCGGCGTGGGTCCCGGCGGCACCAACACCGGCACCGTGTTCGCCTCGCTGAAGCCGATGGCTGAGCGCCGGCTGCGCGCCGACAAGGTGATCGAGCGGCTGCGCGAGCCGTTGGCAAGCGTCGCGGGCGCCACTCTGTTCCTGCAATCGATCGGCGACCTCGGCGCCGGCGGGCGCTCGGGCAACGCGGCATATCAGTACACGCTGAAGGGCTCGACCTTCGAGGAGCTGAACGAGTGGACGCCAAAGCTCGTCGCGGCATTGCAGAAGGAGCCGACGCTTGCCGACGTCAACAGCGACCAGCAGAACAAGGCGCTGCAGGCCAATCTGATCATCGATCGCGACGCCGCCTCCCGGCTCGGCATCACGGTCAGCCAGCTCGACAACACCCTCTATGACGCGTTCGGGCAGCGCCAGGTCTCGACCATCTTCGTCGCGCGCAACCAGTATCACGTGATCATGGAGGTCGCGCCGCGCTTCTCGCAGGACCCGCAGACCCTGAAGGAGGTCTACATCTCGACCTCGGGCGGCTCGGCGAGCGGCACGCAGAGCACCAACGCGGTGGCCGGCACGGTGGCCTCGTCCTCGCAGAAAAGCTCGGTCAGCGCGGTCGCCGCCAATGTGGTGCGCAACCAGGCCACCAACTCGATCGGCGCCACCGGCAAGGGCGTCGCATCGACCGGAACCGCGGTCTCCACCAGCGCGGAGACCATGATCCCGCTGTCGAGCGTCGCCCGCTTCGAGCACGGCGAGACGCCGCTCTCGGTCAACCACCAGGATCTCCTGGTCTCCAGCACCATCTCGTTCAACCTGCCGCCGGGCGTCTCGCTGAGCACGGCGACCACCACGATCGAGAACGCGATGCACGCGCTCGGCATGCCCGCGGGCATTTCCGGCGGGTTTGCGGGCTCCGCGAAAATCTTCCAGCAGGCGCTGGCGAACGAGCTGTTCCTGATCCTCGCCGCGCTGGCGACGATCTACATCTCGCTCGGCATGCTCTACGAGAGCTACATCCACCCGCTGACCATCCTCTCGACGCTGCCCTCGGCCGGCGTCGGCGCGGTGGCGGCCCTGATGCTGTCGCACACCGATTTCGACATCATCGGCATGATCGGGGTGATCCTCCTGGTCGGCATCGTGAAGAAGAACGCCATCATGATGATCGACTTCGCGCTCGATGCCGAACGCCAGCGCGGGCTGTCGTCGCGCGATGCGATCTACGAAGCCTGCCTGATGCGGTTCCGCCCGATCATGATGACGACCCTCGCCGCCTTGTTCGGCGCGGTGCCGCTGATGATCGGTCTCGGCGAAGGCAGCGAGCTGCGTCAGCCGCTTGGCATCGCGATCTTCGGCGGGCTGATCCTGAGCCAGATCCTGACGCTCTACACGACGCCGGTGGTCTATCTCTATCTCGACCGCGCGAGACTCTGGACCCAGCGCCGCCGCGCCGCGCGCCGCGCGCGGCGGGCCGCAGCATCAAGCGCCGGTCGTTGACAGACCCGCGCCGATCTTGCCACCCTGCCGCGCGGTGGCAGACGCAAGGAACCCAGCTGTGACTCTCGCACCTGATATCGCCGCGTCGCGCTGGTTCAACACCAGCGAACCCCTGACCCTGGCCGCGCTGCGCGGCCGCCCGGTCCTGCTGCACGCGTTCCAGATGCTGTGCCCCGGCTGCGTCGCGCACGGCACGCCGCAGACTCAGCGCGCGTTCGAGCTGTTCAAGCATTCGGACCTGCAGGTGATCGGGCTGCACACCGTATTTGAGCACCACGCGGCGATGACGGAGGTGTCGCTGGAAGCCTTCATCCACGAGTACCGGCTGACCTTCCCGATCGGCGTCGACGAGGCCGGCGAAGGCACGCCGATCCCGGTCACCATGCAGCGCTACGGCATGCAGGGAACGCCGACCAGCATTCTGATCGGCCGCGACGGCAACATCGTGCATCATGGCTTCGGACAGCAGAGCGACATGGCGCTCGGCGCGATCATCGCCGCCGAGCTTGCCGCGCCGCATGGCCGATAGCGGCCCGCCCCGGGTGCAACCCGGCTCACGCGACTGCGTTATGACGGCGTCGCGTATTGCGTGATAGCGTTCCGCCAACCAGAACCATCGCCTTGCGGGAGGATGTCATGAAAACCTATCAGCTCTACATCAACGGCCAGCATGTCGACCCCGCCAATGGCGAATGGTTCGACAGCATCGATCCCTATCGCGGCGAGGCCTGGGCGAAGATTCCGCGCGGCACCGCCGCCGACGCCGACAAGGCGGTGAAGGCCGCCAATGAGGCGATGTGGCGCGGCCCCTGGGCGAAGATGACGGCCTCGGCACGCGGCAAGGCGATGCGCAAGCTCGGCGACCTCGTCGCGGCCAATGCCGAGCGTCTTGCCGAAATCGAGGTGCGCGACAACGGCAAGCTGATGGCCGAGATGCTCGGCCAGCTGCGCTACCATCCGGAATGGTGGTGGTATTTCGGCGGGCTCGTCGACAAGCTCGAGGGCGGCCTGGTGCCGATCGACAAGGCGGACACCTTCGCCTACACGACCCATGAGCCGGTCGGCGTGGTCGCGGCACTGACCGCCTGGAATTCGCCGCTGCTGTTCGTCGCCTGGAAATGCGCCGCCGCGCTCGCCGCCGGCTGCGCTGTGGTCGTCAAGCCGTCGGAATTCACCTCGGCCAGCACGCTGGAATTTGCCGCGCTGACCAAGGAGGCCGGAATTCCCGACGGCATCTTCAACGTGGTGACCGGCTTCGGTCCCGAGGCGGGCTCCGCGCTGATCGCCCATCCCGGCGTCGCCAAGATCACGTTCACCGGATCGGACACGACCGGCGCAAAGGTCTACGAGACCGCGGCCAAGAGCCTGAAGCGCGTCTCGCTCGAGCTCGGCGGCAAGTCGCCCAACATCGTGTTCGAGGACGCCGACCTCACCGCCGCCGCGGCCGGCGCGATCTCCGGCATTTTCGCCGCCACGGGGCAGACCTGCATCGCGGGGTCGCGCCTTCTGGTGCAGAGCTCGATCAAGGAGAAATTCGTCGCGCGGGTGCTGGAGCTGGCGAAGTCCGCCAAGATCGGCGATCCCATGCAGTCAGACACCAATGTCGGCCCGATCACGACGCCGGCGCAATACAACAAAGTGCTCGACTATATCGACATCGCGAAAGCCGAGGGCGCGCTGCCTGCTCGGCGGCAAGCCGGCCACCGGCGACGGCATCAAGGGCGGCCAGTTCGTCGAGCCGACCATCTTCACCGATGTCGACAACACCATGCGGATCGCGCGCGAGGAGGTGTTCGGCCCGGTGCTGTCGATCATCTCCTTCGACACCGAGGAAGACGCCATCCGGATCGCCAACGACACGATCTACGGCCTTGCCGCAGGGATCTGGACCAAGGATCTCGCGCGCGCCATCCGCGTGCCGAAGCAACTGCGCGCCGGCACCGTGTGGGTGAACACCTACCGGGCCATCAGTTACATGATGCCGTTCGGCGGCATGAAGCACTCCGGCGTCGGCCGCGAAAGCGGCATCGACGCGGTCCGCGAATATCAGGAGACCAAGAGCGTCTGGATCTCGACCGCGACGGACGTGCCGGCGAACCCGTTCGTGATGCGGTAAGCTTTCTGCACTGACGTCGCTTGCTTCCTCTTTCGGACGGACAGAGGTACGACGGCACCCGCGCGCCAAGCGGCCGCACTTGACGTGCAGCGCGGAGCAGCGATCATGAGTGCCTGCGGCACACACCGAAGAGTGTGGCCGATATTTGGGGAGATTCGCCATGACGCTTCGTTACTCAGGCGCATTGTTCTGCGCGCTCACACTTGCGGCCGCCCAACCGACGTTCGCCGACAAGAAATACGGCCCCGGCGTCACCGACACCGAAGTGAAGATCGGCCAGACCATGCCCTACAGCGGTCCAGCGTCCGCTTATGGCACCCAGGGGCGCATGGAAGAGGCCTATTACGCGATGATCAACGCGAAGGGCGGCGTCAATGGCCGAAAGATCAAGCTGATTTCACTGGACGACGCCTATTCGCCGCCGAAGACCGTGGAGCAGACGCGACGCCTCGTGGAACAGGACGAGGTGCTGGCAATCATCGGCACCATCGGCACGCCGACCAATTCAGCGATCCAGAAGTACCTCAACCAGAAGAAGGTCCCGCAGATCTTCATTTCGACCGGCGCGGCCAAATGGGACGACCCGAAGAACTTCCCGTGGACCACCCAGCTCTATCCGCCCTACCAGATGGAGGGCATGATCTTCGCCAAATACCTGTTGAAGAACAAGCCCGACGCGAAGCTCGGCGTGTTCTCGCAGAACGATGATGCCGGAAAGGATTACGTCAAGGGGCTGAAGGATGGCCTCGGCGACAAGGCGAAGACGATGATCGTCAAGGAGGTGACCTACGAGGTCTCCGATCCCACCGTCGACTCGCAGATCGTCTCCCTGAAAGCATCCGGCGCCGACACGCTGTTCACGATGGCGACGCCCAAGTTCGGCGCGCAGGCGATCCGCAAGGTCTACGAGCTCGGATGGAAACCGCTGAATTACGTGGTCAGCGTCTCCTCATCGATCAAGGGCGTCATGGAGCCGGCCGGCATCGAAGCCTCGAAGGGACTGTTGACCGCGCTGGCGTTCAAGACGCCCACTGATCCGAGCTGGGAGAACGCGGCCGATGTGAAGGAGTTCAAGGATTTCCTGGCGAAGTGGTATCCGCAAGGCGACATCGCCGACGGCAGCAACGTCACCGGCTACATCTCGGCCTATATGACAGTGAAGATCATCGAGATGTGCGGCGACGATCTGACGCGCGAGAACCTGCTGAAGCAGGCGACCAACCTCAACAAGGTCGTCGCGCCACTGCTCCTGCCCGGCATCGCCATCTCGACACGGCCGGACCGCTATGCGCCGTTCACGCAGATGCAGATCGCGACGTTCGACGGGAAGAGCTGGGTGCCGCAAGGCGAGACCTTCAACACCGACGCGGCGGCCGGTCAGTGATGGCGACGCCATTCGCGATGCGGTAACTCACCGCATCGCGGCCTACCCCTTCGCCTTGCTCGGCACACCGCCGAACAATTTCGCCTGCTCGGCGCGGCCGGCCTCGACGATGCGGGTGGTGGCGGTTTCGATCTGGTCGCGCAGGCGGGTCATGAACTCATCGCGCGGCAATCCCGGCGGCAGCGGATCGAGGAATTCGACCACCAGCGTGCCGGGATAGCGCATGAAGGTGCGGCGCGGCCAGAACAGCCCGGAATTGAGCGCGATCGGCAGGCACGGCACGCCGCTCTCGGCATAGATCTGCGCGACGCCGGCCTTGTAGTTCGGCGCCGCACCGGGCGCGGTGCGGGTGCCCTCGGGGAAGATCACAAGCTGGCGGCCGAGCTTCACCTCGGCCGCCGCGCGCTTTAGCGTCTTGATCAGCGAACGCGGACCACCGCCGCGCTCGACCGAGATCATGCCGACCTTCTTGAGGTACCAGCCGAACACCGGGATCATCATCAGCTCGCGCTTCAGGATGAACAGCGGATGCTCGAAGAAGCGCACCAGTGCGAAGGTCTCCCAGAACGACTGGTGCTTCGAGGCGACCACCAGCGGCCCGCTCGGAATCTTATCGACGCCGCGGAACTCGACACTGATGTTGCAGATCACGCGCATCAGGAACAGGCTGGTGTTGGCCCACGCGGCCTCGATCGCCATCAGCGCGCCGCGCGGCAGCAGCAGCGCCGGCAGCGCGATGATGCAAAGCACCACCAGCACCAGATAGAACAGCACGTTGAAGATCAGCGAACGCAGGAAGATCATCTAAGTCCCAGTACTAATTCGCCAGCGCCGTAGCCGGGCGGGGTGGCGGCGTTGCCGGCTGCTCGGCGAGATCGGAGGTCAGGTCGAGGCCGAGATCGGCCAGCCGCACCCGCATCTCCGCGGCGACATATTTGGCGTACTCCGATAGCAAGAGACGGAACGTTCCGCCACTCGTCCACCACGGCTCGTCGCGCCATTTGTCGCCGACCACCGCGAACGGGATCAGTGTGACATCGGGCATCGCATGTGACAGTTCCACGAGCGCCCGCGGCATATGGTAGTTCGAGGTCACCACGATTAGCGACTTGAAGCCGCGCTCGCGCGCCCAGCGCCGCGTCTCCGCCGCATTGCTGCGGGTGTTCACCGCCGAGCGGTCGAGATCGACGCAGCAGCGCATCAGCCCCTGACTGTCCGGAACCGAGCGGGAAATGTCGTGGGCGTCGTTGGTCGGATGCACGCCCGAGATCAGCAGGCGCTTGCCGTAGCCGGCGGCGAGCAGCTCCATCGCATCCGACACCCGCGACGAGCCGCCGGTCAGCACCACGATGCCGTCGGCGTTGTGCGGCGGATCGGTCTCGACGCCGCGCAATTGCGAGAGGAAGCCGACAAAGCCGACCGCCGCGGCGACGAAGGCAAGCGCCAGCGGCGCGACGATGGCGGCGCGCAGCCAGCCGCGCGGGCGCGCGGCAAGGCCATTCGGCGACGTATCGTCGGACTGCAAACTCATGTGATGCGGTTATCCTTCCCCCCGGGGGATTTTAAAGCATGATCCGGAAAAGTGGAAACCGGTTTTCCCCTCCGCCAGGGCCGCGTGCATGCGCGCGAAATCACACCTGGGCGACGAAATGCAATCACGAGGCGGCGCCATGATTTCGAGTTTTCGCGGCGCCGTCAGTCGATGTCGTCGAGCGTGGCGAACAGGGTGCGCCGCGATGCCCACGCGGTGATCGCCGCGATCAGCACCGCCTGCATCGCCAGCACCAGATAGCCCGACGGACGCAGCGAGAACGTGCCGAGCAAGGCCGCGAACTGGTCGCCCACCGGCGTGCCGGAGAACCAGTTGGCGATCGATTCGGAGAAGCCGAACGCCAGCATCGCCGCGCCGCCGCCGATCAGCCCGCCTTGGAGGCCGAGCCGAAGGAAATGCCGCAGGAAGCGGTTGGCGATGAAGCTGTCGCCGGCGCCGACGAAATGCAGCACCTCGACGATCGGGCGGTTGGCGGCCATCGCGCCGCGGGTCGCGAACGACACCGAGATGATGGTTGCAATGATCACGAGGATGAGGATGCCGACGCCGGCGAACATCGTGGCGCCGGTCATCGAGCGCATGCGCTCGATCCAGGCACGGTGATCGTCGACGCTTGCGGTCGGCGCCGCCTGCGTCACCCGCGCGCGCAAGCCGGCGAGATCGAGCGTGGTGCCGGGCTGTACCCGAGCCACGATGACGCGCGGCACCGGCAGTTCGTCGATCGAGAGCCCGCTGCCGAGCCACGGCTCCAGCAGCTTGGCGGATTCCTCCTTGCTGAACGGACGGACCTCGAGAATGCCGGGCTGCGCCCGCATCGCCTCCACCGCGGCCTGCGCATCGCGATCGAGGTCGCGGCCCAGCGAGGGGCGCACCTGGATGGTGATCTCGCTCGACACTTCCGACTGCCATTCGGCGGCCGACGCGCTGACCAGCAGCACGGTGCCTGTCGTCAACGAGGCGAGGAAGGTCATGATCGCGACGACCGCGACCAGCGCACGGCCCGAGATCGAGGCCCGCGGCACGATCGGCGACATGTTGCGCGCGGTGGCCGGGACCTGCGGGCGTTCGCGCCCGAGATCGACCAACGACACTTTCTCGTCGCCGCTCCTATTCATAGATGTGCAGCCGTCCCTGATGCAGCACCAGCCGCCGCGCCTCGTATTGATCCATCAGCGTGATGTCGTGGGTCGCGATGATGACCGCAGTGCCGGATTTGTTGAGCTCGATGAACAGCCGCAGCAGGCGGCGCCCGAGCGTCGGATCGACGCTGCCGGTCGGCTCGTCCGCCAACAGCAGCTGCGGCCGCGAGATCACCGCGCGCGCGATCGCGGCGCGCTGCTTCTCGCCGCCCGACAGGATCGGCGGCAGCGCATCCATGCGCTCGCCGAGGCCGACCCATTTCAAGAGGTCGATCACCTCGCGGCGATAGCTCGATTCCTCGCGGCCCATCACGCGGAACGGCAGCGCGACGTTCTCATAGGTGGTCATGTGATCGAGCAGGCGAAAATCCTGCAGCACGATGCCGATCCGCTTGCGCAGGTCGGCGACCTGGTCCTTGCTCAGCAGCGAGACGTCCTTGCCGAACAGATTGACCAGCCCGCGGGTCGGCCGCAACGACAGGAACAAAAGCCGCAGCAGCGAGGTTTTGCCCGCGCCCGACGGCCCGGTGAGGAACTGGAACGAGTGCGCCGGGATCATGAACGAGAGGTCGCGCAAAATCTCCGGGCCGAGCCCGTAGCGCAGACCGACATTTTCGAACCGAACCAATGCGCTAGCTCCGTTCGAGAGGGCCGATGGCCCAATACCCCACACCGATGGCGAAGACGGCCCGAACTTCGGCCGAGCGTCCGCGAACCGCACAGAAAGCTTGTGCTTCGGTTATGGTTTCCGATTCGTTAACGGTCGCTAAGTAGCATCCGGGCATCCACACGGTGGAGATTCGGCCTCCATGCATATTGTTTGCCCGCATTGTACAACATCCTACGCCATCAATCCGGCCACCCTGGGCGAGGCCGGACGTACCGTCCGTTGTTCCCGCTGCCGAGAGGTCTGGCTGGCCCGGCCGGAGGACGCCATCGGGGCGGCCGCGCCCACTTTGGCCTATCAGTCCGCCGGTTCCGATCTCGCCGCCGAATGGGAGGCCATGGGCCGGGAGGAGGCTGACGGGACCCCGGTGGTCGAGAGCCCCTCGATTTCGGCCGATTTGCCCGCCGAGGGCAGCGACGCCGCCTCGGAATGGCCGACGCTGGCCGAGGCGGATGCCGCCGCCCATGCCGACGCCGGGGACGCCGGAACCAGGGGGCGCTTCCGCCTACCCCGGCTTCCCCGTCTGTTCCGCCTGCCCGCCCTGCCCCGAATTCCGTTCATGCCCGTGGTCGGCGCCCTGCCGACCACCTGCGGCGCCATGGCCGCGCTGGTCATCGCGCTGTTCGTCTGGCGCAACGACGTGGTGCGGCTGCTGCCGCAGACCGCGTTGTTCTACAAGATGGCCGGGCTCGACGTGAATTTGCGCGGGCTCGCCTTCAAGGATCTCAAGATCACCAACGAGACCGTGGACGGCAAACCGGTACTGGTGATCGAGGGCATGATCGTCGGCCAGACCAGGAAGCCGGTCGAATTGCCGCGGCTGCGCTTCTCGGTCCGCGACGCGCAAGGCGCCGAAATCTACGCCTGGAACGCCGTGCTGGAGCAGCCGGTGCTCAATCCCGGTGAGCGAGCCTTCTTCAAGTCGCGCCTCGCCTCGCCGCCGCCCGAAGGCCGCAATATCGACGTACGCTTCTTCAACAAGCGTGATCTCACCGGCAGCCGCGCGTGAGCCGCCGGCCAACTCCATCGGGAACCGACTAATCACCATGACGCGTGTTCTGATCGCCGACGACGAAGACTCGATGCGCTCGCTGGTGGCGCGCGCCATCGCCATGGACGGCCACGAAACCGTGACCGCGCAGGACGGCGCCGAGGCGCTGGAGGTGCTGACGCGCGACGAAGGCGCGTTCGACCTTCTGCTCACCGACATCCAGATGCCCGTGATGGACGGCATCGCGCTGGCGCTGACCGCGGCGCGCGACTTCCCTGCGCTGAAGATCCTGCTGATGACCGGCTTCGCCCATCAGCGCGAGCGCGCTTCCGGTCTCGAGGCGATCGTGCATGACGTGGTGACGAAACCGTTCTCGGTGGCCGATATCCGCACCGCAGTCGCGGACGCGCTGGCGGCGCGGAAGGCCAGCTAGGGCATGTATTGGTCAAAGGCGCGACGTATGCCAGATCCTCAGCAGCGGCGCAGAAGCAGACACTGGCCGAGGTCCGAGATGGGCCAACAACGGACGAAAGACCAAGTCCGCCCTGCACGTGGGTCGACCGTGTACTCGGCGGCATCTGGCTAGCCGGACCCTTCATCAGGAATATTCAATACCGTGCCACATGCCTTGCAATGAACGGCATCGATATCATGGCGTTGCAGGCCGCAGACCGGGCACGAAAACCGCACCTTTGCCGGCGCCAACAAGGCTTTGGCGAGACTCAGAAAAAGCGTCACGCCAAAGATCATTATGACCACGGTAATGAGCCGGCCAGTCGTGCCGGGTAAGGTGATGTCACCGAAACCGGTCGTGGTCAGCGCCGTGACGGTGAAGTAAAGCGCATCGGCGTAATTGGCGATCTGATTGTGGTGAGATTTCTGAGTCTCGTAGACTATTCCGGTCATCACGAAAATGAACACGGCGAGGTTGGCGACGGCAAACACGACTTCCTCGTTTTGCCGGAAGAAGGAGCTGTCAGCACGAAGCCGCGCCACCATCCGGACGTCGCGGAGCAATCTCAATGTTCGAAGTGTGCGCAGGAATCCGCCAGCTTCTCCGGCAAGCGGCGCAAGAAATGAAATTACCACGACGATATCCGTCCATGTCGACAGACGGGTGAATTCCCGCAACGGATGCCGGCTGATAATCAACCGCGCCGAGAAATCCGCAAGGATCAGGACGCCTAACACCAGGTCGAGCGATTCAACAGCCCTGCCCCGAGGAAGGAACGACGTCACGATGACAAACAACACCGTGACGGCATCGAGCACAAGCAAGGCGTATCTGAACCGCACGGCGGCCGAAGATTCGCCCTCGTAGAGCTGACGAAGTGCCCCCTTCAGCAACTCGAATGGGCTGGCAACGAAGTCAAGCAACCCATGCTTATCCGGGATCTGCGGAGCCACCATGGCTGATTAGATCAAGCAGTTCGCTTTCCGGCAAAGAACCCATAGATCGCTAACAGGATGATCGCTCCGACAACGGCGCCAATGAAGCCCGCGCCTTCGCCCGCCTTATACCAGCCGAGCGCCTGTCCGAGATAAGACGCCAGGATCGACCCGACGATACCCAAAATAGTCGTCAACACGAACCCCGAAGGTTCATTGCCTCCGGGCATGATGAACTTCGCAACGACACCCGCCAGAAACCCAACAATGATGGTCCAGATGATGCTCATCTCGCTGCCTCCTGTGCGCGGCGATCAAACGTCCCGGGGAGGCAAGCGACCGTCCGGCGTATATTTATCGACGGCTGTTGGCAGCTCGCGCGAAAGTCGCGCAAGGAGCTCTTCTTGCGACAGTCCGGTCTGCTTCACCAGGATTGCCAGAACATCCTGACCTATCGCTTGCTTGAGCTGAGGAGGTGCTATTTCTTTGTTCGGGCCCGGCCCCACCCATGACTCGGCAGCTTCTCCCTGTCCGTTTTTCGTGAACTGATCGAGCAATTCGCTAAGACCGCCACCAAGAAGGCCCCCGACGCCTCCACCGCCCAGCATACTGCTGAAGACACTCGACAAATCGCCTTGTGCCTGCGCCTGCCCGCCCCCCGTCTTGGACGAAGCACCCGTCGCGTTGTTCAACATTTCCATCAGCTTGTCCCGGTTCTGATAGCCGGCAAGGGCGAGCATTCCAAGGAGCGCAGTCATCGATGGCATTCCGCGGCTCATTTTACCCTCCTGTAATAAATTTCAGCTCATGGAGACTCCAATCGGCGCATATTAAGTTCTGGCAGGATCAATCCGGCGAACTGTGCGGGCCCCTGGAAGGTGCGATGTTGATCTGAATCAATGGCGCAGTCGCGGACGCGCTGGCGGCGCGGAAGGCCAGCCAGGGTTACGAGCTCAACTCGGAAAGCATGCCCGGGCGGTCAGCGTCACCGGGGACAGATTGAGAAATTGTGCAAATTGAAATGCATAACTCGCGCTGACCACGTTGCCGCAGGCTGACGTGGAATAGGTGAATGTCTGCGCCGGAAGTGTGAGGCCGAACGCCTGCTGCGCGGCGTAATTCGTGATGGCGCTGCCGCTTGGACAGAGCGTGCTGTTGACGGTCGCGCAACGCGCCGCCATTTCGGTGCCGTGCTGCAGCCCGAGCTGGGTCCAGAACAGCAGTCCGAATTCGATGATGCCAAATATGAACAGGAAGAACACGGGAGCGGTCAGCGCGAATTCCAGCGCCGAGGCCCCGCGATTGTCCCGCCATAGCGTTGTGAGCTTCACTGCAGCCTCGCAGTGGACTGGGCGCTATAAGTGTATGAGGCCGCCACGATCTGATAATTGATCAGCGTGTAGTAGGTCCCTTGCGCCGAAACCATGGCATATGTTCCGGCCTGCGCGCCGCTGGGGCAGACCGCGCCGCAACTGACGGTGCTGACCCCCGAGCTCGTCGGGCATCCGCAAAACTGGTACGGCTTGGGCGAAGCGTTGATGGCTGTGGAATTCGTGGCGGCTGTCACGGCGCTGGTAACGCCAGTCTCGTCAAAGCCGCGCACGATCGCGTATTGCGCTCCCGCTTGCGCCGCATTCTCGACCTGCATCTTGCGATAGAGCGCGAGCCCTATGTCGGTTACCGAGACGACCATCAGGGACAGCAACGGAATCATGATGCCGAATTCGATGGCCGCGACGCCGCGTCTGTCGTGAACGGCAGCGCTCATGCGCCGTGTCAGAGAGCAAAGCAACCCGCCGTGGCTCGTGGGTAAGGATTTCTGGATTTGCATCGGGGCCAACCTCATTCGATGAGTTGCGCGGTCTGCGAGCCGATCGTCGCGGTGCCGAGCGCCGAACAATTGACCTGAACATTCGACGTGCCAGTGAACGTCAGGGTATCCGCGATGATCTTGGTGCAGGATGTGCTGGTGCCGTTACCACCACTGAAGCTGAGGTTGACCTTCGGCAGGTAGATGGCGCCGCCGAAGTTCTGGGTGCCGCCACCCGTGAGATTAAAGGCAGTCCCGGCCGGCATGTTGCGGTCGCCATACATGACGATGCCCTTCGTGGAGCCCGAGGTCGGCGCGGTCAGATCGATGATCGCGTTGCTGCCGATCGAAGCCGTGCCCCACTTGCTTCCCGAGCCGGTGAAGACCAGGGTGACGCCGCTACCCGTGATGGTGGCGTTCCCCGAGACGCTCAGATTGGCGCCGTCCAGATAATAGATGCCCGGATCGAGATTCAGCGTTGCGCCGGCATTCACGGTGATGCTGCCCGAGTAGCAGCCGGGACTGAGCGAGTTCGTCTTTCCGTTGGAATTGACCGTGATCTTGGCATTCGAACAGCTCGGCTTCGATGGCGGAGAGACGTTCGCATACGGGTCGGCCATCGGCTGCATGTGCGTTTTGACGCCGTTGGTGGCGGTGATGTTGCTCGTGCCGGAGACGTCGCCGACGACGCCGACCTGATTCGCGGAGACGGTCGCGCTGCCGGCGACGTTGAGCGATGGGCTTGCACCCGAGTTGCTGTAAAGGTTGCACTTGATCAGGTTGAGCTGGTTGCCGCCGCTCACGTTGACCGCGGGACTGGCGCTGGCGTTGAGCGCAAGCACGCAGCCCGTCCCGGAATTCGGCAGGGCGACCGCGCGCGCGGTGACCGGCACAGGAGCCGAGCCGAACAAGGCCGACAGCAACCGCTGTTGCGGCTGGCTCACGATGACTTCGATCGCCTGCAGGTTCGACGTATGACTGCCGGTTTTCGGTGGCTGATTGACCGTGACCGTGACGTTGTTCGCCCCGTTCGCGTAACCGTAGTTTGCCGTGACCGCATTGGCTTCGGACAAAAGGTCGGCGCCTGCACTTGCCGCCGTTGCGGCGCTTACCGCGCCGGAGTCGGCAGCACTCTGCATGTTCTTATGCTTGTAGTACCACCATCCCACTTCGGTACCGAGCCCTGCCGTGCCGACCAGGACCGGCATGAGCAGCGCTGAAATAATGACATAGCTGCCCGACTGGTCTCGAACGAAGTGTCGAAACAGGCTGGTCTTCTGTTGGTGCCGGCGAGTAATACGCAATGGCCGGTATGACGATGCAATGAATAAACGGCTGTGCCTCATGTGCTCTCCTGAGACGCTTGCCAATTTTCCGAAGTACGGTGACGCAAGCGACTTAAATGCGCGCCAACGGGAACCCTGCAATTTTAATGAAATTGTGCGAAACCGGCGGACGGCCCGCGGACCCGATCGCACCGATTGGAACGCGAGGTGTGTTGCCCGCGGAAGCCGCCGTCTGCCAGCTTACAGCCGTCGTGCAGATTTCGCGTCATGCCCGCGAAAGCGCGGCATCCAGGTTGCAACGGCCGTTCGATTCAGGCGTCGATGTCTCTCGAATGCCGTCACCGCTTTCGCGGCTGACGACAGTCGAGGTCGAGGCGCAGGCCTCAATAATCCTTCAGCAGCCGCTCGATGTAGTCGAGCTCGATCTGCGGCCGCGACGGATCGGCGAGGCGGCGGCGCAGTTCTTCGAGAATGCGGCGGACGCGCTGCACGTCGATCTCGCCGGGGATCTTCACCGTGTAATCGTCGCCGAATTCGCGGCCGTGCAACGGACGGCCGAGCGGATCGGTCTGGTTGCCGCCGCTCTGCTGGCGGCCGGCGCGGTTGCCGGGGCTGTCGCCCGGCTGGTCGCCATCGCCCTGCTGCATCGCGTCGGCAAGGCTCTGGGCGCCCTTGCGCAGTGCATCCAGCGCGCGGCCCTGCGAATCCACCGCGCCGTCGGCATTGCCCTCGCCGAGCCGCCCGGAGGCGTCGCCCATCGCGGAATCGGCCTGGTCGAGCCCATCATCGCCGTCATCGCCCTGGTCGCCGCCTTGATCGCCCTGCTGCGCCTGGTCGCCCTTCTGACCCTGACCTTTCTGGCCCTTCTGGCCGCGCTGGTCCGGTCCCATGCCGCGCTTGGCGAGCTCTTCCTGCAGCTTCTTCAAGCGGTCGCGCAGCGCCTGCTGGTCCTGCTGCAGGTCGCCCATCGACTGCTCGCCCTGCTTGCCGCGCATGCGGTCGCGGCGGGAATCCTGGCCCTGCTTGAAGGTCTTGTCGCGCAATTGCTGCTGCTTGCGGATCATGTCGCCGAGCTCGTTGAGCGACTGCTGCATGTCGTCGTCGCCCTGATTGGGCTGCGCCATCTGCAGGTTTTCCAGCATCTGCTGCATCTGCTCGAGCAGCTGCCGCGCCGCATCCTTGTCGCCGGAGCGTGACAGCCGCTCCATGCGATCGAGCATGTTCTTGAGATCCTGCTGGCTCAACACCTTGGCATTAGGATCGAGCGGCCGGGCGAGCTGCTGCGGATTGTTGCGGAACTGCTCGACCATCTGGCGCAGGAAATTGTCCAGCGCCGCGCGCAGATTGTCGGTGAGCTTCTTGATCTCCTCGTCGGTCGCGCCGCGCTCCAGCGCCTGCTTGAGCGCGTCCTGCGCCGCACGCAGCGCCTTGTCGACGTCCGAGATGTTGCCGTCTTCGATGGTGACGGCGAGCGACCACAGGCTGGCGACGACCTCGCGCAATTGGTCGTCGGTGCGCGCCGCCTCGAGCTGCCGGCTCACGGTGTGGAGACCAAGGTAATGGCCGGTCTCCGGCATGAACATTTCCGGCGCGATCATCAGCGCCTCGAGCGCGGCGAACACCTGGCCGTTCTGGTTGGCGTCGAGCGCCAGGATACGGCGCTGCTCGATCAGCGCGCGCGCCAACGGCTTGGTGAACAGGCGCTCCGGCAGCCGCATGTTGAACGGCTCGCTTTTGCCCTCATTGCCGGCCTCGTCCTTGGCCGTCAGCGTCAAGGTCACGTCGGCGCCGGCATAGGGATCCTCACTGAGGTCCTTCACGGTCTGGCCGACGCCGTTGCGGGTACGCGCGTTCGGCAGCACCAGCGCGAATTGCGGCGGCTCGAACAGCGGCCGTGGTTGCGCCGCCTTGCCGTCGGCATCCTTCTTGCCGTCGGCCTCCTTCGGCGCATCGGTCGGCCGCGCCGCGAACTGCGCGCGCGCTTCGCTGACGCCGTAATCGTCCTCGAGCCGGTAGGACATCTGCAGCGCGCCGCGCGCCTGCCGCTCAGGATCCTTGGCGAGCGCAATCGACGGCGGGCGGTCCGGCGTCGCGGTGAATTTCCACTGCGGCTGGCCGGCCGGCGCACGGACATGCGCGGTGCCGTCGCCGGTGATCTTGAAATGCCGCTCGTTGGTGCCCTTGGGCGCCTGCCCGTCCGGCGCGACCTCGGTGACGCCGCCACCGACGACAACGTCGATGCTGCCGCCGCTGGAGCGCACCAGGAGCGTGCTGCCGGCCGGGACCGCGAGCGGGGTGGCGTCGGCCGCGCTGGCGTCCTTGTTGGCGTTCGACAGGATGATCGGCGGCTTGCCGGTGTAGTTGGGCGGCGTCACCCAGGCATCGACCCGGACATTGGCCGGCGCCATGATGCCGTTCCAGTCGAATGCGGAAGCGACCCGCAGACCGCGCTCGTCGCCGGCGGCGACATAGCTCGCGACCAGCATCACGATGACCAGCGCGCGCAGCGCCCAGGGGTCGTGCAGCGAGACGCGCGGCCGCGGCAAACCGGCGCGGATGCGCTTGATCGAGGCCAGCGTGCGCTCGCGCTGCGCCTGCCACAGCGCCAGCGCAAACGGGTCCTTGTTGGTGAGCGTGTCGGAGAGCGTGGTCGCCGGACGATGGCGGATGCCGGCGCCGCGGTCGAGCCGGCTCAGGCCCTCCTCGCGGCTCGGCCATCGGAAGCGCACCAGCGGCGACAGCGCCGCGAGCGCGGCAATTGCGAACAAGCCGGCGCCGGCCACGCGTGCGACAAACGGCAGCACCAGCCACAGGCCGGCCCAGGACGCGACCAGGAACAATCCTGCGACCGTCAGGAACCGCGCCAGATGCGGCCAGGCCCGTTCCCACGCAATCGCGAACCTTGCCCGCTGCAGAGCCTCTGTCAGTTTCAGCCGCGCGACCGCATCGCTGTCGCGGACGGCGCGTGAGGGGTCAGAGGGATCGATGTTGGCTCCGCTCAATAAAATCTCCGGGGTAGCCGGCAGGTCAGGCTAGCACGGCGGCGGCCTTGAGGCACCCGTTCCGAGGCGTAACCCACACCGGGAAATACGCATAACACGAAGGCGTGACTGCGGCGGTTCGACCCCGTAACGTCGCGGCCGAACCATCGCATTAACGCATGAGGAACGCGATATGGACCAAAAAACGCACGACAAGGGGCTCGAAATCCGCAAGGCGGTGCTGGGCGAAGCCTATGTCAACAATGCGCTGAAGAATTCGGACAGCTTCAACAAGCCATTCCAGGAACTCGTCACCGAATATTGCTGGGGCGCGGTCTGGGGCCGCGAGGAATTGCCGCGCAAGACCCGCAGCATGCTCAACCTCGCCATGATCTCGATCCTGAACCGGCCGCACGAATTGAAGGCCCACATCAAGGGCGCGCTGACCAACGGCGTGTCCCGCGACGAGATCCGCGAGATCTTCATGCAGGTCTCGATCTATGCCGGCATCCCGGCCGGCGTCGACAGCTTCCGCATCGCGCGCGAGGTGTTCGCCGAACTCGACAAGGCGTGAGGCGCTGCGGCCTCCGCATCGTCGTCCCGGCTAAAGCCGGGACGACATTGAATGAGGGGCGCGCGCTCCGCACATAACGACGTAGAGGAAACGACTCATGGAAATCGGATTCATCGGCCTCGGGAAGATGGGCTTCCCGATGGCACGCCGGCTGATCGAGGCCGGCCACAAGCTCACCGTGTTCGACACCAGCAAGGACGCGCTCGGCAAACTGGTTGCGCTCGGCGCGGTGGCCGCAACCTCGCCCAAGGACATCGCCGACCGCGTCGAGACCGTGATGGCGAGCCTGCCCTCGCTGCAGGCTTCGCTCGAGGTCGCGACCGGCGCGGGCGGCGTGATCGAGGGCACGCGCGTCAAACGCTTCATCGACCTCTCCACCGTCGGCTCGCAGATGGCGGTGAAGATCCACGATCTGCTGGCCAAGAAGAACATCGTGCAGATCGACAGCCCGGTCTCCGGCGGCGTCTCCGGCGCCGAGAAGGGCACGCTGGCGGTGATGGTGTCGGGCCCGCGCGCCGATTTCGAGCTGGTGAAGGGCGCGCTCGACGTCATCGGCAAGGTGTTCTTCATCGGCACCAAGCCGGGCTCCGGCCAGACCATGAAGCTCGCCAACAACTTCCTGTCCGCGACCGCGATGGTCGCGACCTCGGAGGCGGTTGTGATGGGCGTGAAGTCCGGGCTCGATCCGGCCGTGATGATCGACGTCATCAATGCCGGGTCCGGGCTGAACACCGCGAGCCGCGACAAGTTTCCGCGCTCGGTGTTGCCGCGCAGCTTCGACTTCGGCTTCGCCACCGGGCTGATGGTGAAGGACGTGCGGCTTGCGGTCGAGGAAATGCGTTCGCTCGGGCTTTCGATGGAAGTCGCCGAAGCGGTCGGCCGGCTCTGGGAAGTCATCATCCGCGACGAGGGACCGGATTCGGACTTCACCGCCGCGATCAAGCCGATCGAGAAGGCCGCGGGGGTGATCGTCGGCGGCGGCAAGGGCGGCAGTCACGCCGCCAAATAGCGCTCTCGCCGAAATAAACGTTGGGTCCCGGGCAAGCGAAGCGCGACCCGGGACCCATAACCACAGGCATTTGTGGTTAGCTGAGCTGGGGCCCCAGCTCACTAGAACAACCAATAGCGGTGGTTATGGGTCCCTGCTTTCGCAGGGACGACACCGAGAACGAGGCGCGACACCGGCCATCACAGCCACGGCGCGGGCTTGTCCATCGCGATCAGGGCGTCGACGTCGATGCGCGGGCGGACCACGGCGTACTGGTCGTCCTTGACCAGCACTTCGGGCACCAGAGGCCGCGTGTTGTAGGTGCCGGACTGCACCGCGCCGTAGGCGCCGGCAGTCATGATCGCCAGCAGATCGCCGGCCTTCGGCTGCGGCAGCGAGCGGTCGAGCGCGAGGTAATCGCCAGTCTCGCAGACCGGGCCGACCACGTCGGCGATCATGGTCGGGGTGCCGGGCGCAGGCTGGCGCACCGGCAGAATATCGTGATGCGCCTCATACAGCGTCGGCCGGATCAGGTCGTTCATCGCGGCATCGATGATGACGAAGTTCTTGGCATCGCCCGGCTTCACATGGATCACGCGGGTGACGAGGATGCCGGCATTGCCGACGATCATGCGGCCCGGCTCGAACATCAGCGTGCAGCCGAGATTGTGCGTGACGCGCTTGACCATCGCGGCATAGGCGTCCGGCGCCGGCGGCGCGGCGCGATCCATGTAATAGGGAATGCCGAGGCCGCCGCCGAAATCGATATGCGAGATGTCGTGGCCGTCGGCGCGCAGCGTCTGCACGAATTCGGCGAGCAGCCGGAAAGCGACCTCCAGCGGCCCGAGATCGGTGATCTGGCTGCCGATATGCACATCGGTGCCGGTGACCTTGATGCCCGGCAGCTTTGCCGCGCGGGCATAGACCTCGCGGGCGCGGGCGATCGGAATGCCGAACTTGTTCTCGGACTTGCCGGTCGAAATCTTGGCATGGGTGCCGGCATCGACATCGGGATTGACCCGCACCGAGATGCGGGCCGTCTTCTTCATCTCGACCGCGAGACGCGACAGCATCTCGAGCTCCGGCTCGGACTCGATATTGATGCAGAGGATGTCGGTGGCAAGCGCGGCGCGCAACTCGCCCTCGGTCTTGCCGACGCCGGAGAACACAATCTTCGAGGGCGGAATCCCGGCCGCCAGCGCCCGCTTCAATTCGCCGCCGGACACCACGTCGGCGCCGGCGCCGAGCTTGGCCAGGGTGCGCAGCACCGACTGGTTGGAGTTCGCCTTCATGGCGTAGCAGACCAGCGCCTTCTCGCCGGCGAAGGCTTCGGTGAAGACGCGGTAGTGGCGCTCCAGCGTCGCGGTCGAATAGCAATAGAACGGCGTGCCGACGGCCTGCGCCAGCTCAATGAGATTGACCGCCTCGGCATGCAGCACGCCGTCGCGATAGTCGAAATGGTTCATGACACGCTAGATTGTTTGAGCATGATCTCCGCGCAAACGCCTTCCGCGTTTGTCGCGAGGGAAAACCGGTTTCCACTTTTCCGGATCATGCTCCAGATATTAATTGCCGAGCAGCGGATCGAGGATGAAGGGCCGTTTATTGCCTCGCGGCGCGGCCGGCGCGGCATCCGAGCCATAGGTCGGATTGAACACGCTGGGCTGTGCCGCCCGCTCGCTTTCGGTGTCGCTCGGTGCCGCGCCCGGCGCGACGTTCGCGGTCGGCGGCAGGTCGAGCGGTCCCTTGCGGCCGCAGCCGCCGAGCGCCAGCGCTGATACGCCCAGCACAATGATGGCCCATCCCGAGGGGGTCAGGCGGTTCTTGCTAATCACGACGAATTCCCCAATTCGGGCGGCACCATACAAACATTGGCGTGCTCTGGCGAGAGGCGGAGCGCCATGAAATCACGGCCAAATTTTCCGGTTCAGCCCAATTTTCGCTCTTTTTCCAGCCGCTTGGCCCAGGCCTTGGCCTGCGCCATCACATTCTTCGGCGCCGTGCCGCCGAACGAGGTCCGGCTCTGCACCGAGGATTCGACGCTGAGCACCTTCAGCGCGTCGGCCGTGATCTTCGGCTCGACCTCCTGCATGGCCTTGAGCGGCAGCTCGTGCAGCGCCACGCCCTGCTTCGAGGCCAGGCCGACGATGCGCCCGGTAACGTGGTGGGCGTCGCGGAACGGCATTTTCAGGGTGCGCACCAGCCAGTCGGCGAGGTCGGTCGCGGTGGCATAGCCCTCGCCGGCGGCGGCCTTCATCCTGGCTTCGTCCGGCACCAGGTCCTCGACCATGCCGGTCATGGCGCGGATCGCGAGCGACAGCGCCTCGAAGGCCTCCATCGCGCCCTGCTTGTCCTCCTGCATGTCCTTTTGATAGGCGAGCGGCAGGCCCTTCATCACGATCAGGAGCGCAGTGAGCGCACCGATCACGCGGCCGGTCTTGGCACGCACCAGCTCGGCCGCGTCCGGATTGCGCTTCTGCGGCATGATCGACGAGCCGGTGGTGAACTTGTCGCTGAGCTGGACGAGGCCGACCAAGGGCGAGGTCCAGATCACGATCTCCTCGGCGAAGCGCGACATGTGCACGGCGCAGATCGCCGCCGCCGACAGCGTCTCCAGCACGAAATCGCGGTCGGATACCGCGTCGAGCGAATTGGCCATCGGACGGTCGAAGCCCAGCGCCTTCGCGGTCGCGGCGCGGTCGATCGGAAACGAGGTGCCGGCGAGCGCGGCCGCTCCCAGCGGCGATTCGTTCAGCCGCTTGCGTGCGTCGGCGAAGCGGCCACGGTCGCGGCCCGCCATCTCGACATAGGCCAGAAGATGATGGCCGAAGGTCACGGGCTGCGCGGTCTGCAGATGGGTAAAGCCCGGCATCACCGTGCCGGCATGCTCCAGCGCGCGGGCGACCAGCGCCTGCTGGAACGCGGCCAGCGCTGCATTGGTCTCATCGATGGTGTCGCGGACATAGAGCCGGAAATCGGTCGCGACCTGGTCGTTGCGCGAGCGCGCGGTGTGCAGCCGGCCTGCCGCGGGCCCGATCAATTCGGACAACCGCGACTCGACATTCATATGAATGTCCTCGAGCGCACGCTTGAAATCGAAATCGCCCTTGCCGATCTCTGACAAAATCGTGTCTAGACCTTTGCCGATATTTTTCGCATCAGCTGACGTGATGATGCCTTGCGCGGCGAGCATCGCGGCGTGGGCCTTGGACGCGGCAATGTCCTGGGCATAAAGGTGACGGTCGACGTCGATGGAGACGTTGATTTCCTCCATGATCGCGTCGGGACGCTCCGAGAACCGGCCGCCCCACATCTTGTTGCTCATGACATCTCGCTCACGAATTTGTATTTCAGCCTTGCGGTTTCATGGCCGGAGGCGGCGAAACAGCACCGCAGTTCCGGCCGTATTCCCGGCACTGCTTAGCCACATCTGACCCAGGATGACAAACGATATGCCCGAGACGACCCCACCCAACCCGACCGCCAGGCCGACCGCCAAGTGGCGTATCCCGCTGGTGATCGGCGCCGTGCTGGCCGGGGCCGTGATCGGCTATGTCGGGGTCTCCAGCCTCAAGCATCCCGCGGGCGGCGATATCGCCTGCAACAGCGCGGTGGCTCTGGCGAAGAAGATCGCTCCGCTCGCTCATGGCGAGGTCGCGGCGCTGACCATGGCAACCACCCCCTTGAGGCTGCCCGACCTGACCTTCGAGGACGCCAACGGCCAGCCGAAGAAGCTCTCGGACTGGCGCGGCAAGACCGTGCTGGTCAATTTGTGGGCGACCTGGTGCGTGCCCTGCCGCAAGGAAATGCCGGCGCTCGACAGCCTGCAGACCAAGCTCGGCGGCAAGGATTTCGAGGTGGTCGCGATCAACATCGACACCCGCGACCCGGACAAGCCGAAGAACTTCCTGAAAGAGGCCAATCTGACCAATCTCGGCTATTTTTCGGATCAGAAAGCCAAGGTTTTTCAGGACCTTAAGAACATAGGCAAGGCGCTGGGCATGCCGACCTCGGTGCTGGTCGACGGCAACGGCTGCGAGATCGCCAATATCGCCGGTCCCGCCGAATGGGCGAGCGACGACGCGATCAAGCTGGTGAAGGCCGCGCTGCAGCCGGCCGCAGCCGGGTTCTAGAGATCTCAGACCCTCATGGTGAGGAGGCGCGGAGCGCCGTCTCGAACCATGCGGGCCCGTCGGTGCCTCAATCCTTCGAGACGCCGCTGCGCGGCTCCTCAGGATGAGGACAAGCGCGCTTGGAGTGTGGGATCAGGCGACGGCGTTGAGGTTGTCGCCGATGCCGGGCGACAAATTCGCGGTGGATGGCGTGCCGAGCAGGGTCTGAACCGCGAACTTCTCGGCGTCGAGGTTCTGCTTGGTGACGCGGGTCGCGATCTCACCCTGCAAATTGCCCTGCTGCATCGACAGGATGCTGGTGACCATGCTCATCATGTCCATACGCGGCACTCCCAAAACTGGGGTTTGAGGTAACGCGCGAAAGTTAATGCTTGGGTAATCGATGGCCGCGTCAGGCTGACGCATCATCGTCCTCATGGCGCAGCAGGTCGCCGGGCTGGCACTTCAGATAGGTGCAGATCCGCTCCAGCGTATCGAACCTGACGCCCTTCACCTTGCCCTGCTTGAGCAGCGACAGATTGGCCTCGGTGATCCCGACAAATTCGGCCAGCTCCTTCGATTTCACATTGCGCTCGGCGAGCATCACGTTGAGCCGGACCCGGATCGGCATCGCAACGACCTCAGACGAATTGCGCGTGCTCGTCGGCGATCGCATTGGCTTCGGCCATCACCCAGGCCGTCACCGCAACCAGACCCGCGAACAGCAGCGCCAGCAGCGTGTCCGACCCGAACGCGATGACGACGGACTTGCCCTGCGCGTAGGTTTGCCAGCTCAGCAGGATCGAGAGCAGCGCGCCGACTACCGGCTTCAGCAGGGTCGAGAGCAGCATCGCGATCGCGAGGTCACGCAACCCCGCGACGTTTGCGGCCGTGAAGAACCGGCCTTGCGCGAACGACGCGAAGCAGCGGCGCACGCGCGACAGTCCCCAGATCAGGCAGGCCAGCGGCAATGCCGAGACGAGGAGACCCATCAGGCGGACCAGCCAGCCGATCGGATGGAACGCAATGCCGGTCAGCCCTGCATCGCGCAGGATCGCTTCATCCGGGCTCGCCAGCCAGTAGGCCAGCAAGCCGACCGCAAGCAGGAACGAGATGCCGGTGCACGCATAGGCGAGCATGCGGCTGACCGCGCGGATGCGTTCGAGACGCGCCGGCCGCGCGGATGGGGAGAGGTCTGACGAGAGGAACGCGGACATGGCTCAACCTCGGGATTGCTGATCGAATATTATTGTTTTACGATAATTAATACCTGCAAGTCAACATGCCTCAGGAGAGGAAGTCATGCTCGTTCGTCCCGTTCACGCCATCTGCGCCGCCGTTCTCTTGACGACAGCGGCGCATGCGCAGCCCTCGACATCGCGCGGACAGATCTCGGTCGCGCAGGTCAGGGCCATGCTGGAGCAGGCCGCGACCAATCCGACCGCGCGCCAAACATTGACGGCCTATCTGGCCGGTACCGGCGAAACTGCCGGCTGGCTGCTCGATTCCACGCGCGGCCTGCCGCCCTGCGCGCGGCGGCTGACACTCGATGCGCAGCAGGCGCGCGACGCGATCGCGAGCGCGGCGGCCACCGCCGCGACCGAAACACCGGCCACGCCGCTGATCATCCGCGACATGCTCAAGCGCGCGGGGTGCCGCCTGACGGAGTGAGCAGCGGCCAATGCTTGCGAGGTCAGGCCGCGTTTGCCGCGAAGGCCGCGCCGAGGGTACGCAGCGCCTGCCGTGTCCGCGCGTCAGACAGCCTTGAGTGCAGCACCACATCACGGGAGGGCAGCGGCGGCAGGCCAAGCCGCGGCCCGAGGTCGACGGTATCGGCCGGCGCCACGCGCCGCGCCAGCGCCGCGACCGCAAGGCCTGCGGAGAGCGCGGCTCCGATCGTCGACAGCCCGCCGCCGACGAACGCCTCGGTCCAGGCGATGCCGGCGGCGTCGAGAACCTCGACCGCCATGGCCCGCACGCTGCACGGCGCGGCTTGCGTGGCGAGGCGCAACGGCTCGCCCGGCCGATGGTGAAAATCAGGCGCGGCCATCCAGCCGAACGATTCCTCGAACAGCACGTCGCCATCGCGACGCTTGGCGTCGTGGCGAAGCACGATCGCAGCATCGAGCTTGCCGTCGTCGAATGCGCTGAGCACCGAACGCGACGTATCGACGTGCAGCTGAATCACCAGCCCGGGATCGGTGGTGTTCATCCGCTTCAGCAGCGAGGCGAGCTCCGATCCGACGATGTGGTGGCTGATGCCGACGACCAATCGCCGATGCTCGACGGCAAACGAGCCGATCGCCGATTGGTGCGCGGCCACCAGATTGCGCGCGGCGCCGAGGAAGGCGGCACCTTCAGCCGACAGCCGAACCAGCCGCGGCGTTCGCTCCAGCAGCCGCCGGCCGAGGCCGTCTTCCAGACGCCTGATCTTCAGGCTGACCGCGGACTGCGTGGTCTCCATCGCCTGCGCAGCACGCGTGAAGCTGCTGAGATCGGCGACCAGCACAAAGGCCTGCACTGCCTCGATGTCGAGTGCTTTCATGGCCATACATTTAAAATAACAATCATTGAAATACTATTCCATATGATTTTTCAATGATCAAGAAGCTCCTAGGTTGGATCCAACCCGACAGGAGAACCGCCATGGCGCCCGCTTCAGCCATCCCATCCGTCTTGCCATCCGTCTTGCTATCCCTCTCGCCGCGGATGAGCGGCATCAAGGCATCGCCCGCGTCGGTGCTGCGGCGCCGTGCCCGCGAACTGCGCGCGGCCGGGCGTGACATCATCGAGCTGTCGTCGGGCAATCTGGATTTCCCGACGCCGGATCACGTGATCGCGGCGGCGCATCAAGCGGCATTGCGCGGCGAAACCCGCTACACCGATGTCGACGGCACGCCGGAGCTGAAGCGGGCGGTGCGGGCCGCGCTGCTGCGCGACCATCATCTCGACTACGGGCTGAACGAAATCGTCATCACCAACGGCTCGACGCAGGCACTGTTCAACGCGCTGCTGGCGACGCTGGCGCCCGACGACGAGGTGATCATCCCCGCGCCCTATTGGGCGCCCTATCTCGATCAGGTGCGGCTTGCCGGCGCGGCGCCGGTGGTGGTGCCGTGCGCGCAGAACAACGGCTTCAAGCTGCGCGCAGAGGATTTGCAGGCGGCGATTTCGGCGCGAACCCGCTGGATCATCGTCAACAATCCGGTCAACCCATCCGGCGCGCTGTATTCGCGTGAGGATCTGTCCGAGATCGCTGCGGTCCTGCTGCGGCATCCGGACATCTGGGTGCTGGCCGACGGGCTCTACGAGCACATCGTGTTCAACGGCGCGCCCGCGCCGACGCTTGCGGAAATCGAGCCGCGCCTCAAGCCGCGGACGCTGACCGTCAGCGGCCTCGCCAAGAGCTACGCGATGATGGGATGGCGCATCGGCTATGCCGCCGGACCATCGACGCTGATCCGCGAGATGATCACCATCCAGTCGCAGACCACGTCCGGCGCGTCGTCGATCAGCCAGGCGGCGGCGGTTGCCGCCCTCGACGGCGCGCAGGATGTGCTGCTTGAGCGCGCCGCCATCCTGCGCGCCAAGCGTGACCGCTTTGCCGATCTGCTGAACGAATGCGCCGGGTTGGCCTGCACGCCGCCGGAAGGCACGTTCTATCTGCTGGTCGCCTGCGCCGGCGTGATCGGCAAGCGCGCGCCGGATGGCAAGGTGATCCGGACCGACCGCGATTTCTCGGCCTATCTGCTCGAGGCGGCCGATGTGGCGGTGTTTCCCGGCGAGGATCTCGGGCTGTCGCCCTATATCCGCCTCAGCTTCGCCAACCCGTCATCGACCATCGAGGAGGCCGCAAGGCGGCTGAAGCGCGCCTGCGCGGCGCTGCAATGACGCCTCACGCACCGAGCCAGCGCCTCGCGCTGGCGGCGCATTTGTTCGGACTTGGAACGGGTGTGACGATGATTATCGGTCTGGTGCCCGCGGCGCTTGCGCTGCTGCGGGCACTGACCTGAAGGCGCGATGGATTACCGCGTCGGGAGCGGCTTGTCGCCGCGATAGTCGTAGAAGCCGCGCTGGCTCTTGCGTCCGAGCCAACCGGCTTCGACATACTTCACCAGCAGCGGGCACGGCCGGTACTTGGAGTCGGCCAGCCCCTCGTGCAGCACCTGCATGATCGACAGGCAGGTGTCGAGGCCGATGAAATCGGCGAGCTCGAGCGGGCCCATCGGATGGTGCGCGCCGAGCTTCATCGCGGCATCGATCGCCTCGACGTTACCAACGCCTTCATACAGCGTGTAGATCGCCTCGTTGATCATCGGCAACAGGATGCGGTTGACGATGAAGGCGGGGAAATCCTCCGACACCGCGACCTGCTTGCCGAGCTTGGCGACGAACGCCTTCGCGGTGTCGAAGGTCATGTCGTCGGTGGCGATGCCTCGGATCAGCTCGACCAGTTCCATCGCCGGCACCGGATTCATGAAATGAATGCCGATGAATTTCTCCGGGCGGTCGGTCGAGGCGGCGAGCCTTGTGATCGAGATCGACGACGAGTTGGTCGCGACGATCGCCTCGGGCTTCAGCACCGCGCAGACCTCATGGAAGATCTTGCGCTTGGTCTCTTCCTTCTCGATCGCGGTCTCGATCACGAGATCGCAATCGGCGAGCGCGTCGAGCGACTCGGCGGAGGTGATGCGGTCGAGCGCCTGCTTGCGCTCGGTCTCGCTGATCGCCTTCTTGGCGACCTGGCGGGTCAGATTGCCGTTGATGGTCGCCAGCGCCGACTTCAGTCGGTCGCCGGACACGTCGTTGAGCACCACGTCGAAGCCGGCCAGCGCCGCCACATGGGCAATGCCATTGCCCATCTGACCCGAACCGATCACGCCGACCTTTTTGATTGCCACCGTCATCTTGTCATCCACCGGAACGGCGCGCACATCACGCCTGCCCAATTCCAACGATACCCGAAGCGAAGCCTTCCGGGTTGCCCAATCCGCCGGAAAACGTTTCCCGGGACCATGATGTGATTACAGGTAATCGCACCCGGATCCCATTTCCCCTGTCGAGCATGATCCTTTCGGAAAAACGTTTCCGGATCATTGCCTCGAAAATAATAACACCGGCCGGAGTTTACCCATCCCGCCGGTGTCTTGTCGCTTACTTTCCGAGCTTGCCGAGCGCCTCGGTGAGCTCCGGAACCGCCTGGTAGAGGTCGGCGACCAGGCCGTAATCGGCGACCTGGAAGATCGGCGCGTCCTCATCCTTGTTGATGGCGACGATCACCTTGGAGTCCTTCATGCCGGCCAGATGCTGGATCGCGCCGGAGATACCGACCGCGACATAAAGTTCCGGAGCCACCACTTTGCCGGTCTGGCCGACCTGCCAGTCGTTCGGCGCATAACCGGCATCGACCGCGGCGCGCGAGGCGCCGACGCCGGCGCCGAGCTTGTCGGCGAGCGGCTCGATGTACTTGGCGAAATTCTCGCGGCTCTGCATGGCACGGCCGCCCGAGACGATGATCTTGGCCGAGGTCAGCTCCGGACGGTCGCTCTTGGCGACTTCCTCGCCGACGAACGTCGACAGGCCGGGATCGGCCGCCGATGCGGCGTTCTCGATCGCCGCGCTGCCGCCTTCGCCGGCGGCGGCGAAGGTCGAGGTGCGCACCGTGATCACCTTCTTGGCGTCCTTCGACTTCACGGTCTGGATCGCGTTGCCGGCATAGATCGGCCGCTCATAGGTGTCGGGCGCAACGACCTTGATGATCTCGGAGACCTGCATGACGTCGAGCAAGGCTGCGACGCGCGGCATCACATTCTTGAAGCGCGAGGTCGCGGGCGCGACGAACGCGTCATAGCCGGGAGCCAGCGCGACGATCAGCGCAGCCAGCGGCTCGGCAAGGTCGTGCTCATAGGCGGGGCCTTCGGCCACCAGCACCTTGGTGACGCCGGCAAGCTTGGCGGCTGCTTCCGCCGCCGCCTTGGTGCCCTGGCCGCCACCGGCAACCAGCACATGGACATCGCCGCCGAGCTGGCTCGCCGCGGTCAGCGCCTTGTTGGTCGCGTCCTTCAGCGTCTCGTGGTCGTGTTCAGCAATCAACAGCGTCGTCATCAGAGAACCCCGGCTTCGGTCTTGAGCTTGTTCACGAGTTCGGCGACGTCCTTGACCTTGACGCCCGCCTTGCGGCCTGCCGGTTCCGCGGTCTTCAGCACTTCCAGACGCGGCGTCACATCGACGCCGTAGTCAGCGACGCTCTTGTCGTCGATCGGCTTCTTCTTCGCCTTCATGATGTTGGGCAGCGATGCATAGCGCGGCTCGTTGAGGCGCAGGTCGGTGGTGACGATCGCCGGGCCCTTGAGCTTGATGGTCTGCAGGCCGCCGTCGACTTCGCGGGTGACCTTGAAGTCGGATCCTTCGACCTCGAGCTTGGAGGCGAAGGTCGCCTGCGACCAGCCGAGCAGCGCGGCCAGCATCTGGCCGGTCTGGTTCGAGTCGTCGTCGATCGCCTGCTTGCCGAGAATGACGAGGCCGGGCTGCTCCGCCTCGACCACCGCCTTCAGGATCTTGGCAACCCCGAGCGGTTCGACATTGCCTTCAGCCTTGACCAGGATGCCGCGGTCGGCACCCATCGCAAGTCCGGTGCGAATGGTCTCGGAAGCTTGCGCGGGTCCGATCGACACCACCACCACTTCGGTCGCCTTGCCGGCTTCCTTCAGCCGCAGCGCTTCCTCGACGGCGATTTCGTCGAACGGGTTCATCGACATCTTGACGTTGGCGAGCTCCACGCCCGTCCCGTCACTCTTGACGCGGACCTTGACGTTGTAGTCGACGACCCGCTTTACCGGCACAAGAACCTTCATCGATCCTCTTTCGCTTTGATTTTATGGGTTTCGGTTGGCTGGCGCGGAACCTAAAGGTCCCGTTTCTCCCGGTCAACGCGCCAAAGCCAAAAAACCGTCCCCCGGTTTTGAACCAGTTTAGCGGTTCTGGCCCGGCACCCACAACACGTCTCCCGCTCCCTTATTGTTCTGGAAGCGGCTGGCAACGAACAGGAAATCCGACAGGCGGTTCATATACTGGATGCCAGCCTGATTGACCGCCTCATCGGGTTGGGCGGCGAGTTCCACCATCATCCGTTCCGCGCGGCGACATATCGTCCGGGCGAGATGCAGATAGGCAGAGGCGGGCGTGCCACCGGGCAGCACGAACGAGGTCAGCGGCGCGAGCTGGTCGTTCAGGCTGTCAATATCGCGCTCGAGCCGCTCGACCTGGCTTGCCAACATCCGCAGACGTTCGGCCTTGCCCTCGCGCTCGGGCACCGCGAGGTCGGCGCCGAGATCGAACAGATCGTTCTGGATCCGGCCGAGCATCGCATCGACCTCGGGGCTGCCGGCAAGATGCAGCCGCACCACGCCGATCGCGGCATTGGTCTCGTCGACCGTGCCATAGGCGGCAATGCGCAGATCGTATTTTGGCCGCCGCTCGCCGGAGCCGAGCGCGGTGGTGCCGTCATCGCCGGTGCGCGTGTAGATCCGATTGAGAACGACCATGGCAGGCTCCGGTGTTCGATGTTCGAGTCCACCCCTCCGATCGCGAGAGGCGGGGAATAGCCCGACAAATCTACCTCACCTAACGCCCCATCGCCCAGACCGCGAGCATTGCGATGACGATGGCGACGAACTGCAGCAGCACGCGCAGCCGCATCAGCTTCTGCGACGTGTTCGGCGAGCCGCCCTTCATCATGTTGATGAGGCCGAGCAGGAGCACCAGCGCGACGGCGCCGACGGCGATGGGAAGAATGATCGTGCTGAGGAGAGATGTCATTTGCGGTACATAACACCGCAGGACGCGGACTTCCACACAGCCCGGCGATGCAACCAACTGGCTTTTCAGCGCGTAATATCAGATGCTGGGTCGGTTCTCGGGCCGAGCGGTTGTCGACAATGCCGGGTGGAATGTGAAGCAGCTTCGTTACGTCACCGACGTCGTGATGGATGCCTTTTACACGTTCCTCGCCGACGACGGCTGGGCGATCGCGAGCCACATCGCGCTGTCGACGCTGATGGCGCTGTTTCCGTTCCTGATCGTGCTGACTTCGGTGGCCGGCTTCTTCGGCTCCAAGCAGCTCGCCGACCAGGCGGTCGGGCTGATGCTGCAGGTCTGGCCGCAGCAGGTCGCCGAGGCGCTGTCCGGCCAGATCCACGACGTGCTGACCAACACCCGCGGCGACATCCTGACCATCGGCGCGGTGCTCGCGGTCTACTTCGCCTCCAACGGCGTCGAGGCGCTGCGGGTGGCGCTAAACCGCGCCTACGCCGTGATCGAGCCGCGGCGCTGGTACTGGCTGCGGCTGGAGTCGATCGGCTACACGCTGGTCGCGGCGTTCACCTCGCTCGCGATGGCTTTCCTGATCGTGCTGGGACCGCTGATCATCGAGGCGGCGCGGCGCTATATCCCGTTCTTCGTCGAATCAAACGAGAGCCTGCTCAACACCGCCCGTTACGGCGTCACGATCCTGGCGCTGGTCGTCGCGCTCTTCATCCTGCATGCCTGGCTGCCGGCGGGCCGTCGCAGCTTCACGCAGATCCTGCCCGGCATCATCTTCACCATGGTGGCTTCGCTGCTCTCGGGCATCGGCTTCGGCATGTACCTCGCACGCTTCGCCAACAACTACGTCACGATGTATGCGGGGCTGGCCTCGGTGGTGATCGCACTGGTGTTCCTGTATTTCATCGCCGCGATCTTCGTGTTCGGCGGCGAGCTGAACGCGGCGATCATCAAGTCGCGGCTGCCGCACGGCGTGTCGCTTCATGCAGCGCAGTCGCGAGCGCCCGCGGGGACACAGGCTTGACCAGGAAGCCGTCGGCGCCGGCAGCGCGCGCCGCGGCTTCGTCCTCGGCCCGGCCGGAAATCCCGACAATCACGATACGGCCGTGCGGCGGCGGCAGCGCGCGGATGCGCTTGATCGCCTCGATGCCGCCGATGCCGGGCAGCACCATGTCCATCAACACGGCATCGAACGCGCCCTGCACGAGCCGGTCGGGCGCGGCCTCGCCCTGACCGACGAATTCGGCGTGGTGACCGAGCTCGGCCAGGATCGTGTTGAGCACGACGCGGCCGAACGGATTGTCCTCGACACTGAGCAGCCGCAGCCCTTGCGACATCAGTGCCGCCGCGCTCGCGCCGGAGCCGGTGCCGTCCGGCCCTTCGGCAGGCGCCAGCTCCACCTTGAGTGTGAAGGTGGTGCCCCCGCCGGCGCGCCGGTCCGCGACGATGTCGCCGCCCATGGCGCGCGCGAGCTGCCTGACGGAGGACAGGCCGAGCCCGGCGCCGCCGAACCGCGCGGCGATCGAGACGTTGGCCTGCGAGAACGGCCGGAACAGGCGCTTGACCTCAGATAGCGTCAGGCCGATGCCGCTGTCGGAGATCGCGAACGCGACGCCGATCTTGTCGCCCGACCTTCCCTTGGCCGCGGCCACCGGCGCGATACGCAGCTCGATGCTGCCCTGCTCGGTGAACTTCACCGCGTTGTCGATCAGATTTTCCAGCGCCGCGCGCAGACGGACGGGATCGCCGACCGCGAAGGCAGGCAACTGGTCGGAGACCTCGACGGAAGCCTGCAGCCCCTTGGCTGCCGCGCGGCCGGCCAGCGAATCCGCGACGTGGCGCGCCAGCGTGCGCAGGTCGAAGAAATCCTGCCGGATCTCGAGCCCCGGCCCCTCGCTTCGGGCGGCGTCGACGAACAGGGTCGCAAGGCTCGCCAGATGCTCGGCGCCGGCCTTGATGGTATCGACCCAGCGCCGCTCGCGCTCGCCGAGATCGGATGTCGCGAGCAGATTGCTGATCGCAAGGATTCCGGTCAGCGGCGTCCGCACCTCATGGGCAAAGGCAGCAAGTGCGGTATCGACCATGCCGGGACCGGCCTTCGGGGCCGGCTTTGGTAAGGGCCGCTTGCGGCGCGGCCTGGCCGCCACCTTGGTGGCGCTGGCCTTGGCCGTACGCGTCTTGGCGGCACCTGCCTTGGCAGTTCGTGTCTTGGCAGTTCGTGTCTTGGTAGCACGCGTTTTGGCGGCGCGCGTCTTCGGCGGCGTCCTTTTGGATGGCCGCTTGCTGCGCCGTGCGCGCGATTTTGACGCCATGGTCTCCGTGATCCCCGCCCCGGTCAACAACATGGCATGCCAGGCGTGCCGGAGTCACGGCAGCGTTTACGGCGCGTCTGCGCAAAAGCGCCATGATGGTAACCGCACTCCTTTGCGATCAAACCTGGCCAAAATCCCAGGGCAAACCGACCAGGCGGCGGATATCGGCCGGGCTCGCCCCAGCCGCCCGTAATTCGCGCAGTCCGGTCGCCCGGGTCGATTTCGACAGCTTTTGGCCGGCCGCGTCTCGGATCAGCCGATGGTGCCGGTAGTTTGGCACGGGCAGCCCGAGCAGTTCCTGCAACAGCCGATGCACGCTGGTCGACCAGAACAGGTCAACGCCCCTGACCACGTCGGTAACGCCCTGCAGGGCGTCATCGATCACAACCGAGAGATGGTAGCTGGTCGGAGTCTCCTTGCGCGCCAGGATCACGTCGCCCCAGGCCTCAGGCCGGGCCACGACGTCTCCGCTCTCACCAGCCGGCCCCTCACCCGCGTCCTGCCAGCACAGCTCGCCGGCGCGCGCGCGGGCTGAGGCCATGTCGAGCCGCAACGCGAACGGCACGCCCTGCCCGATCAGCCGGTCGCGCGCCTCGGCCGACAGCGATTTGGCCAGCCCCGGATAAAGCGGCGCGCCGTCCGGATCGCGCGGCCACGCGCCCCCGGCCTCGCGCTCCGCGACCAGCCGCGCGATCTCGGTCCGGCTTTCGAAGCTCGGGTAGACCAGTTCGTGGGCCGACAGGCGGTCGAGCGCCGCGCCATAGGCGGCAAAATGCTCCGACTGCCGCCGCACCGGGGTCTCCCAGCCGACGCCGAGCCAGGCCAGATCCTCATAAATCGCCTGCTCGAATTCCGGCCGGCAGCGCGTCGCGTCGATGTCCTCGATCCGCAGCAGCAAGCGTCCGCCCGACTGCCGCGCGAGATCGTGGTTGAGCAGCGCCGAATAGGCGTGGCCGAGATGCAGGTAGCCGTTCGGACTCGGCGCGAAGCGGAAAACGGGTGGCATGGTCATCGGTCACGCGTCATTGCCGGGCTTGCCCGGCGACTCTGGTTCATGCGCCCGGACAAGACTCTGTTACGATAGAAGATCGATGCGCGGGTCAAGCCCGCGCCTGACAAGCCGATGCAGACCCCGCAAATGCTGATTCATCTCGAAACCCAGGCCGACCTCGACGACGCGATCCACAAACTGGTCGACCAGGACCGCCGCCTGCGCCCGATCCTGGAACTGACCGGCATGCCGGCGATCAGGCAGCGCGAGCCCGGATTTGCCGGGCTTGCCGCGATCATCTGCGGCCAGCAGCTCTCGACCGCGAGTGCGGCGGCGATCTGGGGGCGCGTCAGCACGGCGTTCGACCCGTTCCATCATGACGCGATCCGCAAGGCGCGGGCCGACCGGCTCGGCCGGCTCGGGCTGTCGGCGGCCAAGATCAAGACGCTGAAGCACATCGCGCGCGAACTCGCCGAGGAGCGGCTGAACCTCGACGTCCTTGCCAATGAGGAGGCCGATGCGGCGCACAACACGCTGACGGCGCTGCCCGGGATCGGCCCGTGGACCGCCGATGTCTATCTGCTGTTCTGCCTCGGCCATGGCGATGCCTGGCCCGCGGGCGACCTCGCCGTGCAGGAAGCGGTCAAGGTCGGGCTTGGCTTGAAGGAGCGGCCGACGCCGAAGCAGATGGCGCCGCTTGCGGAGCCGTGGCGTCCGCTGCGCGGCGCCGCAGCGCATCTGTGGTGGGCGTATTATCGCGTGCTCAGAAATCGCGAGGGCGTGATCGCCGGCGCAAAGTAGTCGTCGAGAAAAACACGCCAACTGCGTGATCGCGTGATATAGAATCAGCGGACAGATACTTTTTCAATTTGCCGGCCTCGCCCAATTAGCACGCGCAGCACGTCCTTATTGCAAGGAGACGGACCTGATTTCTCTCCGTATCCCGCTGACGCTTCTCTCGGTATCCTTGGGCGCGATCGCCGCGGTGTGGTGGTGGCTCGGCATCCCGGTCAACCTGCCGCGCGCGCCGATCGATCCGAACGACAAGGTGCAGTGCATCTCGTACGCGCCGTTCCGTAACAATCAGACATCACTTTCGCCGGCGACGCAGGTCTCGCCGGAACAGATCGCGGAAGATCTCGCGCAACTCGCGAAGATTTCCGACTGTATCCGCACCTATGCGACGGATCTTGGTCTCGATCAGATTCCCGCACTCGCGGCCAAGGCGGGGCTGAAGGTCATCCAGGGCATCTTCCTCGATCGGGACCGCAAGAAGAATGCAACGCAGGTCGCCACCGCGATCCGCCTCGCCAAGGAATATCCGGATACGATCATTGCACTCGTGGTCGGCAACGAGGTCTTGCTGCGCAAGGAAATGTCGGCTTCCGACCTCGCCGCCACCATCCGCTCGATCAAGGCGCAGGTCTCCGTCCCGGTCACCTACGCCGACGTCTGGGAATTCTGGCTGAGCAATCGCGAACTTTCCGACGCCGTCGACTTCGTCACGGTTCATATTCTGCCATATTGGGAGAATGTTCCGATCCGGGCGGAAGATGCCGCCGCTCACGCCGACGAGATGCGCCGGCAGATCGCGGCAGCTTTTCCAGGCAAGGAAATCTTTATCGGAGAGATCGGTTGGCCGAGCGAGGGGCGCATGCGCGAGTCCGCGCTGCCGTCCCGCATCAATCAGGCGCGAGTGGTTTCGGAGGTCCTCGACCTTGCCCGGCGCGAGCATTTCCGCGTCAACCTGTTCGAGGCCTATGATGAAGGCTGGAAGCGAGAGATCGAGGGCACGGTCGGCGGCTCCTGGGGGCTGTTCGATTCCGAGCAGCGCATGCCGAAATATCCGCCGGGCCAGCCGGTCAGCAATTTTCCGCTCTGGAAGCCGCAAATGGTCAGCGGAATGGGCCTGGCGATCCTTGTCTTCGGCGCGGCTTGGCTGACCTTGCGCCGCAAGCCGAGAAAGCCTGCTTTCGCGTCATGGCTTGCGGTCGCGCTATCGGCGACCACGGCTGGCATCCTGTTTGGCGTCGCCGAGCAAAGATTGGTCTATGAAAGCTACGGAACGGGAGGCTGGCTTGTGTGGGGCTCGCTGCTGGTGGCGGCCACGGCTTCGCCGGTGTTGGGCGCCAACGCCCTGATGTCGGGCCGCGCACCGCCCAGCTTTTTCGAAGTGTTGGGTCCGAAGGGTCACCACACTGAATCGGTGCTGGTGACCATGCACGGACTGGCCTTGATGATCACCGTCGTGATCGGCACGGCGACCGCAATCGGCCTCGTGTTCGACCCGCGCTTCATCGACTTTCCCTTTGCGCCCCTCACCATGGCGGCGGTGCCCTTTGCGGCCGTGACGCTGCTCAATCCTCCCACCAAGGGAATCCGCCCGCTGGCGGAGCCGATCTTTGCCGGCATTTTCGTTGCAACGGCGATCTACACAGGATTCAACGAAGGGCCGGAGAACTGGCAGTCGCTGTGGACCTGCGCTGCCTTTGTCTTGCTCGCGGTGACACTGTTGCGGGCGCGGGCCTGACAACACGCTCTAGCCACGCAGCCTGACGCGGTCCTCGCGCGCGCAGTCGGTGACGAAGCCGATGACGGCGCGCACCGCGGGAAGCTCGACCAGATCTGGATGGGCGAGCAGCCAGAGATCGGAGAGGCTCGAGAGCTTTTGCGGCGCGACCCGCACCAGATCGGGGTAGTCGGCCCCGACCAGGCAGGACAGCGCGCAAATCCCGAGCCCGGCCCGCGCCGCCGCGAGCATGTCGCCCTGCGATGAACAGCGCATCACCAGCGTGCCCTGCCGGGTGATGACGTCGCTCCAGCGCGCCAGATGCGCGTTCGAGGCCTGGTCGGCAAAGCCGATCACATGGTGGCCCCGCCACTCGTCCCGCCGCTCCGGCAGCTTGCGCCCTGCCGCATAGTCGCGGGAAGCGTAGAAGCCGGTGCCGAGCCGCCCGATCTTCCGCCCGATCAGGTTCTCCTCGCCCGCATCGACCGGCCTGAGCACCACGTCGGCCTCGCGGCGGCGCACGCTGGCCGGGAACGGATGGGTGATGATCTCGAGCTGGATGTTGGCGTGATCGCGCAGGAACGGGCCGAGGCGCGGCATCAGCCAGTGCGCGGCCAGCGTCGCGCCGATCGACAGCTTCACGACGCCGCGCGCCTGCTCGCCGGTGGCAGACGCGGCCGCCTCCGCGCGGAGCGCCGCCGCGGCCATCGCTTCGGCGTGCTCGCGGAATTTACGGCCATGCGACGTCAGCGACAGGCCGTCATTGGAACGCGCGAACAGGCGGGTCCCGAGTTGCCGCTCGAGCGCCGCGACATTGCGACCGACGGTGGGGTGGCTGATGCGCAGCCGCCGTGCCGCCCCGGCAAGGCTGCGCGTCTCCGCCACCGCCACGAATGTCTTGCAAAGCTCCCAGTCCATGCCGCTTCCCCTTCCTGCGACATCGTTCATTTCTGGTCAATCCGATGTTCAATATTGAACGCCATGGCGCAGCCGTCCAGCCTTATATTGCCGCGCCAAGAGAGCCGCTGCTCCAGCCATCATAACAAATCGCGATCCGTCCCGGCCGCCGGCCGGGCGGCGCATGGAGGATCCGAAAATGACGCTGCCCGCTTCGCTCGCCAACAAGCTTGAACTGCCGGTCGTCGGCTCCCCGCTGTTCATCGTCTCGGGGCCCGAGCTCGTGATCGCGCAGTGCAAGGCCGGCATCGTCGGCTCGTTCCCGGCGCTGAACGCCCGTCCGGTCGAGAAGCTCGACGAATGGCTGACCCAGATCGAGAACGAGCTCGGCGAGTACCAGGCGCTGCATCCGGAGAAGAAGGTCGCGCCCTACGCCGTCAACCAGATCTGCCACGCGTCCAACGACCGGCTGATGCGCGACATGGAAACCTGCGTGAAGCACAAGGTGCCCGTGATCATCACCTCGCTGCGCCCGCCGTCCGAGATCGTCGAGGCCGCGCACTCCTATGGCGGCGTGGTGTTCCACGACGTCATCAACGTGAAGCACGCGCGCAAGGCCGCCGAGCAGGGCGTCGACGGCCTGATCCTGGTCTGCGCCGGCGCCGGCGGCCATGCCGGCACGCTGTCGCCGTTCGCGCTGGTGCGCGAGGTCAAGCAGTGGTTCAACGGCACGATCCTGCTGTCGGGCGCGATCTCCGACGGCTGGAGCATCGCGTCCGCGCTCGCGCTCGGCGCCGACCTCGCCTATATCGGCACCCGCTTCATCGCGACCGAGGAAGCCAACGCCGATATCAGGTACAAGCAGGCGCTGACCGAATACGCCGCGCACGACATCGTCTATTCGAACCTGTTCACCGGCGTGCACGGCAACTATCTCGGACCGTCGATCGCGGCAGCAGGCCTCGATCCGGGCAATCTGCCGGTCGCCGACAAATCCAGGATGAACTTCGGCTCCGGCGGCAACATGAAGGCCAAGGCCTGGCGCGACATCTGGGGCTCGGGCCAGGGCATCGGCCAGATCTCCGATGCTCCGCCGGTCGCCGAACTGGTGGCGCGGCTCAAGTCCGAGTTCGCCGCGGCGCGCGGCGATTTCCTGCGCGCCAGCGCCTGACGCTGTTTCACAAAGTCCGGGAGTGAACCATGAAACGAGCGCAACACGCGCTGGCAGCCGCGCTCGCGGTCTGCGCGATCACCAGCACGGCCGCCGCCGACAACGGCGACGAGGCGATCCGGATCGGCCAGACGCTGCCCTATAGCGGACCGGTCTCCGGCTTCGGCACCATCGGCCGCGCCCAGGAAGCGTTTTTCGCGAAGGTCAACGCAGAGGGCGGCATCAACGGCCGGCAGGTGAAGTTCATCACGCTGGACGACGCCTATTCGCCGCCGAAGACCGTCGAGCAGACCCGCAAGCTGGTGGAGCAGGAGGAGGTGCTGATGATGTTCGGCTCGCTCGGAACCGCCACCAACAACGCCGTGCACCGCTATCTCAACACCAAGAAGATCCCGCAATTGTTCGTGCTGAGCGGCGCGACCAAATGGGCCGACCCGAAGACCTATCCGTGGACCATGCCGGGCATGGCGTCCTACGAATCCGAGGGCGTCGTCTATGCCAAATATGTGCTGCAGGCCAAGCCTGACGCGAAGATCGCGATCCTGGCGCAGAACGACGATTTCGGCCGCGACTATGTCGCCGGCTTCAAGCGCGCGCTCGGCGGCAAGGCCGCGAGCATGATCGTCGCAGAAGCGAGCTACGAGACTTCGGCGCCCACCATCAGCTCGCAGCTCGCAACCCTGAAGGCGTCCGGCGCCGATGTGCTGTTTGGTGTCGTGCTCGGCAAGTTCACGCCCCAGATGATCAAGGGCGTGGCCGAGATCGGCTGGAAGCCGGATCTGTTCTTCGTGCCGACCTCCGCGTCGTCGATCTCGTTCCTGGAGCCCGCCGGGCTCGAGAACGCGGTCGGCCTGATCTCGTCCAGCAACCAGAAGGACACGATGGACGCGCAATGGGCCGACGATCCCGCCGTGAAGGACTATCTTGCCTTCATGAAGCAATACCTGCCCAATGCGGATCTCAGCAACTCGAACTACTCGGCGGGCTATCACTATGCGACGCTGCTGATGGCCGTGCTGAAGGCCTGCAAGGACGATTTCAGCCGCGAGAACATCATGCGCCAGGCGGCGTCATTGCGCGACGTTCCGCTGCCGCTATTGTTGCCGGGCATGACGGTATCGACCGGGCCGGACGACTATCTGCCGTTCCAGCAGTTGCGGCTGCGCCGGTTCAACGGCAAGAGCTGGATCAGCTTCGGCGAGATCCTGGACGATCGCTAGGAGACGAGGCGCGACATGATCATCAGCGGCGACAGACAGATCAGCTACGGCGACATTCACGCCCGCATCGCGCGGGCGGCCAGCGGCTTCCGGGCGCTTGGCGTGCAGGGCGGCAAGCCGGTCGGCATGATGCTGCGCAACGATTTCGCGTTGTTCGAGGTGGTCGCGGCCTCGGCCGCGCTCGGCAGCCCGGTAGTGCCGATCAACTGGCATCTGAAGGCCGACGAGGTCGGCTACATCCTGTCCGACAGCGGCGCCGACACGCTGGTCTGCCACGCCGATCTGTTGCCGCAGATCCGCGACGGGCTGCCTCCGGCAATCAAGCTGCTGGTGGTGACCACGCCGCCAGAGATCGCCGCGGCCTACGGAGTGGCGCCGGCGCTCACGCGCGTACCCGCCGGCATGACCGACTGGGACGTCTGGCGGGAGACGCACCAACCGCTGACCGACGCACCGATCGGCGCGGCGCCGATGTTCTACACCTCAGGCACAACAGGACTGCCGAAGGGCGTGCGGCGCAAGCCGATGCCATCAGAGCAGCAGGCGGCGGCCGCGCGCGTCGGTGCCATCACCTACGGCGTCAAGCCGAACGAGGACCAGGTGATCCTGATGAACGGCCCGATGTACCATTCGGCGCCGCACTCCTACGGGATGCTCGCGTTCCGCAACGGCTGCGTGATCGTGCTCGAGCCGCGCTTCGATCCGGAGGATCTGCTGCAACTGATCGAACGCCACCGTGTCACCCACATGCATATGGTGCCGACGATGTTCGTGCGGCTGCTGCGCCTGCCCGAGGAGACGCGGCGCCGCTACGACATGTCGTCGCTGCGCTTCATCGTCCACGGCGCGGCGCCCTGCCCCGTCGACGTCAAGCGCGCGATGATCGAGTGGTGGGGACCGGTCATCAACGAATATCTCGGCTCGACCGAGACCGGCATTCCGGTCTGGCATTCGTCAGCCGAAGCGCTGGCCAAGCCCGGCACCGTCGGCCGCGCGATCGAAGGCGGCATCGTCAAGACCTTCCGGCCCGACGGGACGCAATGCGACGTCGGCGAGCCCGGCGAGATCTTTATGTGTCAGACGTTGATCTCGGACTTCGACTATCACGGCAATGCCAGGGCACGCGCCGAGGCCGATCACGACGGCCTGATCAGCGTCGGCGATGTCGGCTATCTCGATGCGGACGGCTATCTGTTCCTGTGCGACCGCAAGCGCGACATGGTGATCTCGGGCGGCGTCAACATCTATCCCGCCGAGATCGAGAATGCCCTGATCGGCATGGCAGGCGTGCGCGACTGCGCGGTGTTCGGCGTCCCCGACGACGAGTATGGCGAGCGGCTGTTCGCCTGCGTCGAGCCGGAAGCCGGCAGCACGCTTTCGGTTGCGGCGATCCAGGATTTCCTGCGCGACAAGCTCGCCAATTTCAAGGTGCCGAAGGAGATCCGCTTCATGGACGCGTTGCCGCGCGAGGCTACCGGCAAGATCTTCAAGCGTAAGCTGCGCGACCTCTACCGCGAAGGACAGCTCGGCTGAGCGATGTGACGGCGAAGCGAACGGCGTTTGAAACTTAGTTGCTGTTGCAAAAGGCCGGCGATCGACGCAACGATGCAGGTGCACCAAAGGCCCGGATCATCCGCCATGAACTCGACCGACTTCATCGTCATCCGCAACGATCTGCAGCAATGCAAGGTGATCGAGACGCAGTTGCCCGACGCCGCGGCGCTGCCGGCCGACGCGCTGCTGGTGAAGGTGACCCGCTTCGCCTTCACCGCCAACAACATCACCTATGCCGTGATCGGCGAGCAGCTGAAATATTGGCACCTGTTCCCGGCGCCCGAGGGCTACGGCATCATCCCGGTGTGGGGCTTTGGCGAGGTGCTGGCATCGAAACATCCCATGATCGCAGAAGGCGAAACGCTGTTCGGCTATTTCCCGATGGCGACCCATCTCGTGATCGAGGCGGCCGACGTCAGCAAGCGCGGCCTGCGCGACGGCGCCGCGCACCGGCAGGAGGTCTCGCCGGTCTACAATGCCTATGCCCGCGTCTCCGGCGATCCGACCTATGCCGGCCGGCAGGGCGATTTCCGCGCGCTGCTGCTGCCGCTGTTCATGCTGTCCTTCCTGGTCGACGACTTCCTGGCCGAGAATGCGTTCTACGGCGCACGGCGCGTCATCCTGTCGTCGGCCTCGAGCAAGACCGCGTTCGGGCTCGCCCATCTCGTGCACAAACGGGGTATCCCGGTGATCGGGCTGACCTCCAGGGGCAATGTCGATTTCGTCAGCTCGCTCGGCTGCTACGACGAGGTCGTGACCTACGATCAGGTCACCGCGATCCCGTCGGCCGAACCTACAGCCTATGTCGACATGGCCGGCAACAGTGCGCTGCGCGAGGCCCTGCACCGGCACTTCGGCGCGCAGATGGTCTATTCCGGCCGGGTCGGGCTGACGCATCGCGCCAGCGAGGCGGAAGAGCCCACGCTGCCCGGCGCCAAGCCGGTGTGGTTCTTCGCCCCGGACCAGATCCGAAAGCGCGCCAAGGAATGGGGTCCCGGCGGCATCGACCAGCGTTTTGGCGCCGCCTGGGCCGAGCTCGTGCCGCATCTGCCGAAATGGCTTGATGTGGTCGAGCGGCGCGGCCCGGCCGCGGTGCGCGAGGCCTATCTCGATACCCTGCAGGGCCGCGTTCCGCCGGATCAAGGCCTGATCCTGTCGCTGGCCGAATAGGCGCTATCCCGTCGCGCCCTTTCTGCGTGCCTTCGAATAGGTATAGGCTTTGCGGAAAGGGAACGCCGCCAAGAAAACGTCAGCAAGGCGGCCGATGACGAGAAACGCTCAATGCTCGACAAGACGGACGATATTTCGGTCGCCGCCGACAATTGGCTCGTGCAGTTCGAAGATGCGCTGGCCAGCCCCGACGATGTGCTGCTGAAGCCGCTGTTCCATCCCGACAGCTACTGGCGCGACGTGCTGGCGCTGAGCTGGAACATCCAGACCGTCAACCGGGCCTTCGCGATCATCGAGGAGCTGCCGGCGCATGCGCGTCACAGCGCGCCGCATGACTTCCGCATCGATGCCGATCGCGCCCCGCCCCGACGGGTGACGCGCGCTGGTACCCATGCGATCGAGGCGATCTTCAAATTCGAGACGGCGGTCGGCCGCGGCCACGGCATCGTGCGGCTGATCCCTGATGCCGCCGACGACGATCGCCTGAAGGCCTGGACCTTGCTGACCGCGCTCGAGGAGCTGAAGGGTTTTGAGGAGCAGCAGGGCCACACCAGGCCGCGCGGACAGGCCTATTCGCGCGACTTCCGCGGCCCCAACTGGCTCGACCTGCGCAAGGCATCCGCCGAATATGCCGACCGCAACCCTGATGTGCTGGTGGTCGGCGGCGGACAGGCCGGGCTTGCGATCGCCGCGCGGCTGCAACAGCTCAAGATCGACGCGCTGATCGTCGACCGCGAGGCGCGCGTCGGCGACAATTGGCGCAAGCGCTATCACGCGCTGACCCTGCACAACCAGGTGCAGGTCAATCACCTGCCCTACATGCCATTCCCGCCGAACTGGCCGACCTACATCCCGAAGGACAAGCTCGCCAACTGGTTCGAAGCCTATGTCGATGCCATGGAGCTGAACTTCTGGACCGGCACGGAATTTGTCGGCGGCAGCTATGACGACGCAACGGGGCGTTGGACCGTCGAGCTGCGCCGCCCCGACGGCACGACCCACAAGATGCAGCCGCGCCATGTCGTGATGGCAACCGGCGTCAGCGGCATCCCCAATCTGCCCGATATCCCCGGTCTGAAGAATTTTTCCGGCAAGGTCATGCATTCCAGCCGCTACGAGGACGGCGAGAGCTGGACTGGCAAGCGGGCGCTCGTGATCGGCACCGGCAACAGCGGCCACGACATCGCGCAGGACCTGCACTCCTCGGGCGCCGAGGTCACGCTGGTGCAGCGCTCCTCGACGCTGATCACCAATATCGAGCCGTCGGCGCAGCTTGCCTATGCTGCCTACAATGAAGGTACGCTCGAGGACAATGATCTGATCGCGACCTCGATGCCGCTCGTGCTCGCCAAGCGCAGCCATGTGCTGATGACCGAGCAGTCGAAGCAACTCGACAAGCCGCTGCTCGACGGCCTCGCGCGCAAGGGCTTCAAGCTTGATTTCGGCGATGGCGGCACCGGCTGGCAGTTCAAGTACCTGACCCGCGGCGGCGGCTATTACTTCAACGTCGGCTGCTCCGATCTCGTCGCGAGCGGTGCGGTCGACCTGCAGCAATTCGCCGACATCGAGACCTTCGTGAGCGAGGGCGCGCGGCTGAACAACGGCGAGATCGTTGCCGCCGACCTGATCGTGCTCGCGACCGGCTACCGGCCGCAGGAAGAGCTGGTGAAAAGACTGTTCGGCGAGGCGATGGCCGCGCGCGTCGGCCCAATCTGGGGCTTTGGCGACGGCCAGGAGCTGCGCAACATGTACACCCGCACGCCGCAGCCCGGCCTGTGGTTCATTGCCGGCAGCCTCGCGCAATGCCGCATCAACTCGCGCTATCTCGCATTGCAGATCAAGGCGATCGAGGAAGGCCTGTTGCCGCGCGACGTCGGGCCGCAGGCGGATCTTTCGTAGCTCCCACCACCGTCATTCCGGGGCGCGCGCAGCGCGAGCCCGGACTCCATCGAAACCACAACCTCTGCGGACCAAAGGATTCCGGGCCTGTGCTGCGCGCATCCCGGAATGACGAAAACAAGGAGATAAGCCAATGCCAACCATCCTGGGCACCGGCGAACACCGCTATCGCGTCGTTGAGAATTTTGCAAAGCTGCCCGACGGCTGGAGCCTGACCGACGTCGCCTCCGTCGCGGTCGACAGCAAGGACCGCGTCTATGTCTTCAACCGCGGCGACCATCCGATGGTGGTGCTCGACCGCGAGGGGAATTTCATCAAGAGCTGGGGCGAAGGCGTATTCTCGCGCGCTCACGGCCTGCACATCGATGCCGACGACAATCTCTATTGCACCGATGACGGCGACCACACCGTGCGCAAATGCTCGACCGACGGCAAGGTGCTGCTGACGATCGGCATCCCGAACAAGCCGGCGCCATTCATGAGCGGCGAGCCGTTCCATCGCTGCACCCACACCGCGCTGTCGCCGAAGGGCGAGATCTATGTCTCCGATGGCTACGGCAATGCCTGCGTCCACAAATACACGCCGGATGGCAAGCTGATCAAAACCTGGGGCGAGCCCGGCACCGATCCCGGCCAGTTCAACATCGTGCACAACATCGCGACCGACGCCGACGGCTGGGTCTACGTCGCCGACCGCGAGAATCATCGCGTCCAGGTGTTCGACGGCAACGGCAAATACGAGACGCAGTGGAACAACCTGCACCGACCCTGCGCGCTGTGCTGCTGCGGCGGCGGCAAGCAGCCGAACTTCGTGATCGGCGAGCTCGGCCCCGGCATGGCGGTGAATCGCAAGGTGCCCAATCTCGGGCCGCGGCTGTCGATCGTGGATCACACCGGAAAGCGCATCGCGCGGCTCGGCGGCGAGCAAGGCCCCGGCGTCGAGACCGGAAAATTCCTGGCGCCGCACGGCATCGCGCTGGATTCACGCGGCGACATCTATGTCGGCGAGGTCGGCGTCACCGACTGGAAGACCAGCTTTCCGGACACCGAGATGCCGGCCGCAGTGCGCGTGACGCGATGCCTGCAGAAGCTGGAGCGGGTGACGGGGTAGCCGCGCTGTATTGAAGCAGAGCGCCTACTATATCACCGTCACCCTGAGGAGCGCGCATCGCGCGCGTCTCGAAGGTCGACGGCCACCAGCGGGGCCGTGCATCCTTCGAGACGCCGCTTCGCGGCTCCTCAGGATGACGGGTCGAAAAGCGCTCCCGCGCAATCAAATCTCGCCGATCACCTCGCGGCGGCGCTGCTCGGATTCTTCCGCATAGCGCCGCATGGCGTGCGCTTCGGTGAGCAGGCCGATCGGCCGCCGGTCGCCGGCGCCCTCGACCACGGCGAGGGATTCCGCTTCCGCGGCGTCGAACACCGCGATCGCCTCCTGGACGTTCATGCCGGGATGCAGCACCACGTCGGCGTAGCGCAGAATCGCGGCAAGGCCCTTGTCGGCCTCGAGATCCGGCGCGTGCGCTTCGGCGACCAGCGCAAGCCCGGCGTAATGCCCCTCGCCGTCGACCGCGACGACCTGGGTCTTCGAGCCCGGCGGGAATTCCTCGCGGAACGCCTCGATCGGCATCGCGGCGTTCACCGTCGTCATGTCCTGCCGCATCATCTTGCCGACCGTGAGATCGCGGATCCAGCCAATATCGGCGGCACTGCGGATGGTCTCGCCGCGCAGATGCAAACGCCAGGTCGCGAATGAATAGCCGAACAGCTCGCGCGTGATCGTGGTCGAGATGATGACCGCGACCAGCACCGCGGTCGTGAGCCAGAGGTTGCCGGTGGATTCCAACGCGATGAACGACATCGTGAGCGGGCCGCCGATCACCGAGGCCGACAGCGCGCTCATGCCGATCACCGCATAGGCGTTGGGATCGAGGTTCAGCCCCGGCCAAACGATGTCGACGCCGGCGGCGAACAGCCGGCCGCCGAGCGCGCCCATGAACAGCGTGGCGAAGAACAATCCGCCACGAAAGCCCGAGCCGAGCGAGATGATCGAGGCCACCGCCTTCAGCGCGAACACGCCGGCGATGAAGGCAAGCGGCATCGCCACGATGCCCGCGAAGCGCAGCGCGCCGTGGCCCGACGACATCACCTGCGGCGTCAATAGCGCCATCGCGCCGACCGCAAGCCCGCCGAGCGCCGGCCGCAACGGCGGCCACAGCCGGCTCTTGGTCAGCAGCGCCTCGCACAGCGTGACCCCGCGCATGATCGCAATGCCGGTCAGCGCCGCGACCATGCCGAGCAGCGCGGCAATCGCAAGATCCCGCCCGAGCACATCGCCGACGGTTCCGACGCCGACGCCGAGCGGTAGCGGCTCGAAGGCATGGGCGACGAAGTAGCCGGTCACCGCCGCCACGCCGACCGGGGTCAGGCTGGCCGGCGTATAGCCGCCGATCACTAGTTCGAAAGCGTAGAAGGCGCCCGCAAGCGGCGCGCTGAAGGCGCCGGCGATCGCCGCCGCCGCGCCGCATCCCACCATGATTCGCTGGTCGTTGCGGCGGAGGTGAAAGCCGCGGCCGAGCGAGGCGGCGAGGCCGCTGGAGAGCTGGGTATAGCCGGCCTCGAGCCCGACCGAGCCGCCGACGCCGCTCGACCAGATCGTCTGCAGCGCCACGATCACGCTGCCGCGGAACGACATCCGTCCGCCATAAAGCGCGTTGGCCTCGATCGGGTCGATTTCGCGGGCCGGCCGGACCCGGAGCAACAGAAGGAACGCAAATCCCAGCAGCAGGCCGCCGATCGTGGGAACCACGAGCGCGCGCACGAGATCGATGCTGGGCTGGCTCGACAACCGGTCGCCGAGCTGCAGATTGAACAGCACCGAATGCAGCACCGTGACGAGGCCGCTCATGACCGCCACCACGAGGCCACCAATGGCGCCGATCAGCACCGCCAGCACCACAAGGCTCGTCTCGTGCGCGCGCACGAACGCGCGCAACCGGCGCGGCGCCTCAAGATAGCTCGACGTCGTGGTCATCGGCAGGGTCCGTCACTGGCCGACAGGGCCTTGCGGCTCCCTTTACGGGCCTCGCGGGCGGGAGGCAATCGGGGCAGGAACATGGCAGGGCGCGGCGGATAAGCCGCTCATTGCTCTTCACAATCCCGTCACGCTGCCTGTAGTATGTGAGTGCATGCTGCTTCGCAGCTAATGGGAGTCAGGAGCGTTATTTGAACGCACATGTCTCGCAAGGCGGTTGGCCGGTGCTGGTCTTGAATGCGGACTTCCGGCCGCTGAGTTATTACCCGCTGTCGCTCTGGTCCTGGCAGGACGCGATCAAGGCGGTGTTCCTCGATCGTGTCAACATCGTCGAATATTACGACCGCGCGGTACGAAGTCCTTCCTTCGAAATCCAGTTGCCGAGCGTCGTATCCCTCAAGTCCTTCGTCAAGCCGACCACCCACCCTGCCTTCACCCGGTTCAACGTCTTCCTTCGCGACCGATTCAGCTGCCAATATTGCCTGTCGGCCGACGACCTCACCTTCGATCACATCATTCCGCGCAGCAAGGGTGGCCAGACCACCTGGGAGAATGTCGTCGCCGCCTGCTCGCCCTGCAATCTGCGCAAAGGCAATCTGACGCCGCAGCAGGCCAAGATGTTTCCGAAGCAGACGCCCTACGCACCGACCGTGCATCAGCTGCATCGCAACGGCCGGCTGTTTCCGCCGAACTATCTGCACGAGAGCTGGCTCGATTATCTCTACTGGGATACTGAGCTCGATCCGTAGAGCGCGCTGGTCCGCGTCGTCCTCACACCGAATGCAAGCCGTACTGCTGTGGTTTCAGGCGGGCCGCTTGGTGAGCGCTGCCTCGCCCTCCTCGCGTCCGGGTACGCTGACGTGGACCTCGTGCCCCATCCTGATCGCCAGAGCCGCGGCGGCCGCAGCCGATTCGAATGCAGCTTCCTTGGTGGCGTATCCGCCGTTGAGATTGCCGTCGTGCAGGACGCCCCATTCCTCACCGGCCGCAATCACCGCATATTGAGCCAATCCCATCGTCTCCTCCTTGCGCGAGCGGCGCTGCGTCAGGTCTCATTCCGCTTGTATCTCTCGCGGACGATCTCCTCGCCGGCCTGCACCGCGCGCCTGCTGCGAAAATGGTGCTGAAGCACGCCGAAGATCAAAGCGGTCAGAAGCACGAGCGCTCCGATGCCGTAGATGATTTCAAGGCCCATATCCATTCGGTCTCTCCAAGCCCTGTTCTCAAAGCCTTGCTCTCGAAGCCTTGTTCTCTTGCCGCCCGCCGGGGCGGCATCGTTCATCCGCTCTTCTCGGCGCTGTCGATGCTTTCGCGGTGAATTTCGCGGGCGTCGCTGCCGATCACCGAGATGAAGTAGCCGCGTCCCAGATATTCCTGTCGGGTCTCGGCAAGGTCGATGGCGAGCCGCTTGGCCACGGCAATGGCTTCATCGCGGTCGGCAACCGGCTGGCCGGTTGCATCGATCACGCGCTCATCATTCACGATCGCGAAGTGAACGGCGGGCATTCGCTATCTCCGCGCATCACTGCGTGTTCGATTCATGCCACTTTTCCAGATCCGGCTTCTCGTCTCCGGAGCCCTTCGCGTCTCCTGAGCGCCCCGCGTCTCCGGAGCGCTGCTCCTTCTCCGGGTTTCCCTTCCACGGCTTGTCGGTTTGCGCGTGGGAACCCCAGTCGCTCGGGCGTCCGGAATCTGGCGTGACGGGCTTTCTGTTCATGACAATCTCCTCAGGAACAGAAGCGTCTGTAACCCGATGCGTTCCTAACCGGCCGCGCTCAAGGTCCGCCCGCAACCGAGCCTGCGATCACCATAACCAGCGCATCGAGGTCGATCGTGCAGCAATATTGACGCTCCCTCACGCAGGATCGCATTCGCGTGATATCCGCGATGTTCGGAGATATATTATTGCATCCTAATAGTTCGCATCCTATCTAATTTGCATGCCGCCTTCGCAATCCCATATCCACGCCGAGATCGGTCGCCTGGTGACCAGGCTCGCCCGGATCTGGCGCCGCGAGTCGGATCAGGCCTTATCCGACCACGGCCTGTCCTACGCGATGGCGATTCCGCTGCTGGTGTTGTCGCGCCAGGGGGAAACCGTCCGGCAGGGCGTGCTGGCCGATGAACTGGGAATCGAGGGGCCCTCACTGGTGCGGCTGATCGATCTGCTCCAGTCCGAAGGCTTCGTCGAGCGTCGCGAGGACCCGACCGACCGGCGCGCCAAGACGCTGCATCTCACCACGACCGGCGAAGCCAAGGTCGAGGAGATCAACCGGGTACTGCGCCGCGTGCGGGCCGGCCTGCTGAAGGATATCGGCAGCGCGGAACTTGCGGTAACCTTCGAGACGCTGCAGCTCATCGAGCAGCGGGCGAGCCGTCTGCAGGACGCCAGGACTGCACCAGCCAAGACTGCTCCAGAGGCGAAATAGTCATGCGCGCGGAAGAGCCGTTCCTGGTCCGCCACGCGGACCTCGTCTTCGCGTTGAAGACGTTCGCGGCGTCGATGCTGGCGCTCGTCATCGCCTTGGCGATCGATCTGCCGCGCCCCTATTGGGCGATGGCGACGGTCTACATCACCTCCCAGCCGCTGGCCGGCGCGACCAGCTCGAAGGCGTTCTTCCGCGTGATCGGCACGCTGGTCGGCGCGAGCGTCACGGTCGCCCTGGTGCCGAACCTGGTCAATGCGCCGGAACTGCTGTGCCTCGCGATCGCGCTCTGGGTCGCGCTCTGCCTTTATCTGTCGCTGCTCGACGGCACGCCGCGCAGCTATGTCTTCATGCTGGGCGGATATACCGTCGCACTGATCGGCTTTCCGTCGGTGGCTGACCCGGGCAGCATCTTCGATGTCGCGCTGGCACGGGTCGAGGAAATCTCGCTCGGCATCATCTGCGCGAGCCTGGTATCGACAGTGGTGTTTCCGCGCAGCGTCGCGCCGGCGGTCGGCGGCCGCGTCAGGAGCTGGCTAGCGGATGCGCGCCGCCTGTCGCGCGACGTGCTGCTTGACCGCGGGACCAGCGAGACGCGCCGGGCCCAACGCCTTCGTCTTGCGACCGACATCGTCGAGATCGATATGCTGGCGACCCATGTCTCCTATGACCGCCTGGCCGACGTCGGCACCGTGCGTGGCCTCGGTGAGGTCCGGCTGCGCATGCTGATGCTATTGCCGATCATCACGTCGATCGAAGACCGGCTTGCCGCAGTCAGCGAGGCGGCGCTGCAAAGGCAACCGGAGCTACGGCGCCTGATCGACGATCTCGCCGCATGGATCGTGGACGAGGATCGCCAGCGGCAATCCGGCGAGCAGATCCGCGCCGCAATCGCCGAGCGGCAATCCGCGCTCGACGGCGTCGCGTCGCGGGAGCGCATCATCATGATCAGCCTGCTGCTCCGGCTGCGCGAGCTTGTCGACATCTCGGCCGACTGCCGCGCAATAGGTGATGCGATTGCCGCGGGCCGGGACATCTCCACCGTCTCGCTGGCGTTCCACCCGGAGTCGGGGGCCGCGCCGGTCCGTCATCGCGACCACGGCATGGCGCTATGGTCCGCCGCGGGGGCGGCGGTGGCCATCCTGATCTGCTGCGGTCTGTGGATTGCGACCGGCTGGGCCGATGGCGCCTCGGCGCCGATGATGGCGGCGGTCGCCTGCTCCTTCTTCGCCGCGCAGGACGAGCCGGCGCGCAGCATCCGGGCCTTCGGACTGTTTTCGCTGGTCGCGATCGTCGTCGTCGCGATCTACCAGTTCGCACTGGTGCCGGGCATCTCCCATGTCGAGGTCCTGATCGCAGCGCTGGCGCCGACCTTCCTCCTGTACGGTTTTTTGATCGCACGGCCAAAAACCGCGCCGATCGGCATGGCGCTCGCCGCCAACACCGCGACGCTGCTCGCACTGCAGTCGACCTACAGCGCGGATTTCGCCAGTTTCGCCAACACGTCGGTCGCCTTCTTCCTCGGTGTTGTCATCGCGGAGATCGTGACGCGGATCGCGCGCGGCGTCGGCGCCGAATGGATCGCCAAGCGGCTGATGACGTCGAGCTGGCAGACGCTCGCGGTCGCGGCCGAGCGACGCGGCCACGGCGATCGCGCGCAGTTTGCCGGCCTGATGCTGCATCGGCTCGGCCTATTGGTCCAGCGGATCGCCTTCATCTCCGAGAGCGACCGCCGCGATGCCGACAGCCTGGTCCAGTTGCGCATCGGGCTCAACATCATCGACCTCCGGCGGGCCCGTTACGGCCTCGCCGCGTTGACCGTGCGTGCCATCGACAACATGCTGGACGACCTCGCGGCGGCGTTTCGCGCCCATGCGGACGAGGCAATGTCGGCCGAATTGCTGACGTCCATCGATGCAGCGCTGTCCGCGGTCGTCAAGGATCCCAATGAGCGCGCGCGGGACGATGCGTTGCTCGGCCTCGTCGGCATCCGCCGCGGCCTGTTTCCGGATGCGCCCGCCTATCGATCGCAGCCCGAGGAGAGTTTTGCCGCATGAGATATGAGCTCGACATTTACGGCGTGCTCGTTCCGGCGCTGCTGCTGTGGCTGATCGTTGCCTATGCGCTGAGCGCGGTGGTGAGCCGGATCATGCAGCGCTTCGGGTTCTACCGGCTGGTGTGGCATCGCGCGCTGTTCAATTTCGCCCTGTATGTATGCCTGCTCGGCGTCGTGGTTTATCTTTCGGAGTTTCTGCCATGAAGGGGAATTTCGCCTGGCTCGGCCGGGTTGCGCTGACCGCGGTCGCCGTCATCGCCGCACTCGCTGTCGCTCGCGCGCTCTGGGTCTACTATATGGAATCGCCATGGACCCGCGACGGCAGGGTCCGCGCCGACGTGATCCAGGTGGCTCCCGACGTCTCCGGATTCGTCACCGACGTGCTGGTCAAGGACAATCAGCCGGTGCGTCGCGGCGACATCCTGTTCCGGATCGATCGCGCACGCTTTGCCCTGGCGTTGCAGCAGGCCGACGCGGCGGTCGCCGGCCATCGCGCGACGCTGGATCAGGCCGACGCCGACCTCAAACGCTACAGCTCGCTGACCACCGATGCGGTGTCGCAGCAGAAGCAGGAGCAGGTTCTGGCGACGCAGCTGCAGGCCAAGGCGGCCTATGACCAAGCTGTCGCCGACCGCGCCGTCGCGCAGCTCAATCTGGATCGCAGCGAGGTGCACGCTTCGGTGAACGGCACCATCACCAATATGGACCTGCGGCCGGGCGCCTACGTCACCGCAGGCAAGGGCGTGATGGCGCTGGTCGACACCGACACGCTGCACGTGGAAGGCTATTTCGAGGAGACCAAGCTCGCGCGCATTCGCGTCGGCGACAAGGCGCAGATCCGGCTGATGGGCGAGCCGGTGCGGCTCACCGGACATGTCGAGAGCATTGCGGCCGGCATCGAGGATCGCGACCGCGCGGCGGGCGCGAGCCTGCTCGCAAACGTCAATCCGACCTTCAGCTGGGTTCGGCTCGCGCAGCGCATTCCCGTGCGCATCGCGCTGGACCATCTGCCGGATCGCATCGCGCTGGTCGCCGGCCGTTCGGCGACGGTCGAGATCATGGACTAGCCGGCCGGGCCGCACTCGCCTATCGCACGCCGTAGCGCGTGAAATCGTCGCCGATGCTGCCCTGGATCGCCTTGGCCGCCGCGATGTCGATATTGCCGCCGGCCTTGTCGCCTCGCTTCAACTTCGCGAGCCCCCGTCCATACAGTGCGCTTGCGAGCTTGGGGTCGATGCGAAGTGCGGAGCTGTAGTCGGCAATCGCCGCGCCAAGCTCGCCGGTCTTCAGATAGATCAGGCCACGCGAGTCATACGTCGCGGCGTTGGCGGGCCCCGATTGAAGGGCCTTGTTGCAATCCTCCAGCGCCGCCTGCAATTCGCCAAGGATGGCCCGGCTCCAGCAGCGTCCGCTCCACACCCCGTCCAGGTTCGGCTTGAGGCGAATGGCCTCATCGTAGTCCTGCACCGCGCGCGCATAATCGTTCTTCTTCAAATAGGCGCCGGCGCGGTTGGCGAAGGCCTCGCCGTAACTCGGGTTGAGCCTGATCGCCTGATCGAAGGCGTCGGTTGCGCGATCATATTCGCGCTTCCTGAGATAGGCCACGCCGCGGTTGTTGAACGGCTTGGTGTAGGTCGGATTGAGCTCGATCGATCGATCAAAATCCCGGATGGCGCCGTCGTAGTCCCCCTTGGCAGCGTAGGCGTTACCACGGTTGTTGTAGGCGATCGCGAGGCCGGCAGGGGTCATGTCCTGACCCGCATCGATCAGCGCCGTGCAGGCAGCAACGCGCGCGTCGGCCGGTGTGCGATCGAGGCCGCTGCACAATCCGATAGTGCGGAGATAGTTGTCCTTCTTCGGGTTCTGCGCGATCGCAGGCAACGCGGGGAGCATCGCAACGAGAAGCGATGTCAGGCTGACAATTGCGCCGACGCTTGCACGAAGTTTCATATCGGGCCTTACTTGCACGAAACGGGCTGCGCCTGGCCTAGCACCCTCGACAGATGTTTGGATTGAACTTGTGGAGAGTGTTTTGCTCAGGTTGCTGCGGCGTTCGTGTCCCGACCTTCCTGACCTTGCTCTTGCCCTCTTCAACGAGCGTGGCGAACTTCACCGTTCCATCGTCCGATATCTCGATGCGTGGCGTGGTGCCGCGAATGCCCATCGTTGCCACGGGAGTGTCAATCTTCATGTCGCCGGTCTTCGCAATGTTGCCGGCAACGAAGGTGAACGTCCCGTTGGTCAGTTTGAGCAAGGTCGAGTTTGACTTGCCGTTTGGATCGTACACAAACTCGGTCATCGCCATCTTGGCGTTGCTCGACAGATTGAACGAAGTGCCGTCGGTGAAATTGATCCCGACGCGTCCGTCAGCTCCAGTTTGCACCACGTCGCCCAGATAAACGGGGTCGCCAACCTGCGCCTGGGGTAATTTGCCGGGCAGCCCTGCCTGAACGACGACCGCACTCGGATGCTCGATCGTGACCGAACCGGTGGCGGCTACGACCCTTCCGATGAATTTCAATTGAATATTGTCGACCGCGGGCTGGGCCGGTTCGGTTTGCGCCTGCACCTGGCCGGGCGTGAGCGTTGCGAGTGCCAGGACGAAGCTTGCAAGCAATTGAACAATCAAATGGATGCGCACGATCCCCTCCTCGAGAAGGTCTTGTCGTGTCGTGGCTCGATGGGTGGTCGGGACCGCCGGGCCGAGACTGCAGGACCTTGAGTGCCAGACGAGTTGTCGCGGACAGGCCTAAATGCCTGACGCAGTTCGACTAAAAATTAATAAGTGGACAATTTGCATGGTAATCATACTATTAATTTTGTGGGGCTGCACGCGCGATAAAGGACAGCTGTTCTGTCATTTTCGTATTGCTCCCCGCAGTACTGGAATTCGATTTTTACTGCCGAATTTGGTTTCAATCAGGACGTTTCAGCGGACAAGCCTATGGCTGACGGCGCGGGGTTTTTCGCCGCGTGGCCGAACCAAGCCAAAATAAAAAGACTGCGGCACCACCTTCCGCTCGAACCGCCCAACAGGCAAAAAGCCAATGTTTGTTGCGTCCGGCGTAGAGTTCGGGGACGCGTGCATGGCCGTTTTGGGCCAGCCGCCCCGTGTTGTTGGCACTGTTTCGACGGCGATCGGTTGCGGCACGATCGCGCGTGCCCGCGGCGTACCGCTTCAAATCGTGGCTGGCGATCCCGTTCACCAGGGTGACGTCATCGAGGTCGGAGCCGGCGGGCGGATCGAAATCCGCCTGGTCGATGGCAGGGTGCTCAATTTGCCGGCCGGCACCCGGCTGGAGTTGGGCGACATCGCGCAGGATCCCGGCGGGGGCTTGCGGCCGGGCCCGTTCGCAAAAGCCAGAAGCCTCTTCCGCCTCATCGGCAGCCGGCTGGCAGGGTCTGGCGTCCTGACCGCGGACACACCGGTCGGCACCATTCGGGCCAGCGGCCTCGGCATGCTGTCATTGGCCGCCCTGACCTTCTCACTGCTGGAGGACGCCCGGGCCGCGGAGCCGAACGTCACCTTCCTGGACGACGACAACATCAAATACAAGGACCTCCACCACGGCGTGTTCGAGCTCGTGACCAAGGAGGCGATCCCCCGTCATATCATCGTCGAGGATCCTGAAGAGACGATCACTCTGAGCAGAAGAGGATCTTCCGTCGGCATAAGCCATGCCACGAATTCCCCTGCGCACATGGAGGAATTACGGGAGGCCCAACAGGAGACGCTTGCCTATTTCGAGAAGGGACCGGCATCGAAAGGGTCCGGCATGCCCGCTCTCGAAGGGGGCCAGCTGCTGCTGCCGATCAATTTTATTCAGCAGTCCCCGCTGTCGCCGGTGCAAGATACGCTCGGGCCGCTGCCGGTGGCGATCTTCGCGAAAAATGATCTCTTCAAGCTGCCGCCGGCTCCACCGAAGCTGAACCTCGGGGCGGGGCCGACTGAAATCGATACGGTGATATTTGACGACTTCAATGCGGCGAGCGGGACCTTTTCCGCGACCAGCATCAAGGGCGGCGCACTGAAATTCGGCATCAGCGGAGGCGCCACCGGCAATACGGTGCTGGGACAAGGGACATACGACGTATCGAGCGTCGGCACATTTGGTACGCTCTATCTCAACAGCGCCACCGGAAACTACACCTTCGTTCCGAACAATACCGCAATCAACGCGCTGAAAGCCAACACGACCCAGAGCTTCGTGATCACGGTGTCGGACGGCTCGCTCTCGGCCAGCGAGAGCTTCGACATCAGCATCCTGGGCGCCGATGACGCCTCCATCATTTCCGGCACCAAGGCCGGCTCGGCGGTGAGTGCGGTCGGCGTCAGTCATGCCTCGCCCGGCCTGCTCATCGCAAAGGGCACGCTCACCGACACCGACGTCGACGATCCCGCCAATACCTTCACCGCCGTGAACGCGCCGACGACAAGCGTTGGTGGCTACGGCTCATTCACACTGACAACGGCCGGCGTGTGGACCTATACGCTCGACAACGCCAACAGCTCCGTGCAAGCCCTCCATGTCGGCGACACGCTGACCGACAGCTTCACGGTGACCACGATAGGCGGTACCCCGCAGACGGTGACACTCGTCATCCACGGCCCGTTGATCGGGATCGGAACGGCGCCATCGCTGACGTTGAGCGAGACTCATCTGACAGCGACGACGCTGGACGACAACATCGCCGGCTCGGCACCGGACGCCGCGTTGACGACGACCTCAGGCGAGTTCTCGGCGGCATTCGTCACCGCACCGGGTCTGACGGTCAGCTACGCACTGACGATCACCGGCGGCAACGGTACGGCGTCAGGGCTGATCGACTCGCATACCGGTCTCGCTGACCTGCTGGTTCTGAACGGCAACACCATCGAAGGCCATGTCGGCACAGCAAGCGGAGCGCTCGCGTTCACCATCACGGTTGACCCGGCCACGGGTCGCGTGACCTTCGTCGAGCACCGCGCAGTCGAACAATCGTCGGGCACCAGCCCTGACAGCGGCGAAGGGATCGCGCTGGGGACCGGCCTCGTCAACCTGATCGCGACGGTCACCGAGAGCGACGGCCAGTACCAGGATCTCAGCATCGATCTCGGCAAGCAGCTGACAATCACGGACGATGGCCCGCGCATCGAGGCGGCGGGCACGGCTCCATCGCTGACGCTGAGTGAGACGCATCTGACGGCAACAGCGCTGGACGACCACATCGCCGGCTCGGCACCGGACGCGGCGTTGACGTCGACTTCCGCCGATTTCTCGACGGCGTTCACTTCGGTGCAAGGCGCCGATGGCGCGACCATCCGCTACGCGCTGACGATCACCGGCGGCAACGGCACGGCGTCGGGGCTGATCGACTCGCATACCGGCCTCGCTGACCTGCTGGTTCTGAACGGCAACACGATCGAAGGCCGCGTCGGCGCGACCAACGGCACGCTGGCATTCACCATCACGCTCGATCCAGCCACGGGACGCGTGACCTTCACCGACTACCGGCCGGTGGAGCAGCCGCTCGGCACCAGCCCGGACAGCGGTGAAGCCGTATCGCTGGCCGCGGGCCTCGTGAGCCTGAACGCCACGATCACGGACAAGGACGGCGACTTCCAGAGCGCTAGCCTCGACCTCGGCAGCAGGCTAAGCATCAGCGACGATGGCCCCTGCATCCGGGCCAATTGCACCGCTCCGTCGTTGACGCTGAGCGAGACGCACCTGACGGCAACGGCGCTGGACGACCACATCGCGGGCTCGGCGCCGGACGCCGCGCTGACGAAAATTTCCGCCGATTTCTCGACGGCGTTCACCTCGCTCCAGGGCGCCGACGGCGCGACGACTCACTATGCACTGACGATCAACGGAGGTGACTGCACCCCATCCGGTCTGATCGATTCGCATACCGGCTGCTCCGACGTGCTGGTTCTGAATGGCAACACCATCGAAGGCCATGTCGGCACGGCAAGCGGGGCGCTGGCATTCACCATCGCGGTTGATCCGGTCACGGGATGCGTCACCTTCACCGAATATCGCGCGGTGACGCATCCGTCCTGCGACAACCCTGACAGTGGCGAAGCCGTGTCGCTGACCGCCGGCGTCGTAAGCCTGGTTGCCACCATCACGGACAAGGATGGCGACTTCCAGAGCGCGTGCATCGACCTCGGCAAGCAACTGACGATCACGGACGATCACCCGAGCATTTGCGGCTTCCCGGAGACCTTCGTTGCTGCTCAGGACCATCAGACTGCGACAGGCACCTACGATATCAATTTCGGCGCGGATGGCGATGCCGCGATGTTCGTTGCCGTCCACAACGGTCCAGTAGGCTGCACGGGATATGATCTGGCCACGTCATGCCTGGGCAACGGCGTTACCGCGGTGCACGTCACCGGACATGGCGATGATTACAACTTCTACTATACGACCCATGAGGTGGGCGGCGGCGTCGAACTCGACGCGTATCTAACCGATTGCGGCGGCAGGCTGGACGATCCGTATTTCAAGTTGCTGATCGATCCGGATGGAACCTTCTGCTTTGATCTCGAGCACGCCGGGCCGTCGAAGGACGTCACCGTCAGCGGCTCGGATTTTGATGCCCCGATTTGCGGTACGCCGTCATTGACTGCTCCGGACGGACAACTGGTGATTACCGGGTCCGACTGCGCCGGCCATCCGCTCGATGTCAAGGCATCGGACTGCGGTATTGCGGTCGGCGACAGCGGATTGCAAATGGACCCGGCCGAGCAGTTGAACCTCGCGTTCACCGAGAAACAATCGCAGGTCAGCTTCAATCTCACTGAATGGCAGGGCTACGGCACCGCCGGTGTGATCTTCAAGGTTCTCGATGGCAGCGCCGACGTTCACGACTTCTGCATCGATGTTCCCAGGCCGCTCTGCGGCGGCGCCAGCTTCGTGGTCCAGGAGACATCGGATGCTTCGCTGATCGATACCTACTCCTTTGATGCCACGACGACGACATACACGCTTTACGTTGACAGGTCGTTCAGCCAAGTCCAGGTCGATTACGATAGGGTGGAGGCCGGGTGTCCCACCTTCGCGGTCAACAACATCAGCTATACCGAAAAGACCAGCATCAATGCGGATCTCCTGTTCGATGTGACGGCGGTCGATGCGGACGGCGATTCGGCTACGACCAACCTTCAGGTCGATATTCAATGTCACACGGCGGGGATGGACGCCTTCATATTTGCCGCCAGCCCGGACAGCCCCGCGCCGCCGGTCGGCGCCAGCGCTCCAGTGCCTGCCGTTAGCCCGATGTCGACGAGTGGCCACGAGGACGCGGCGTTATCTCAGGCCATGTTGCCCTTCGTAGACAGCGGAACGACCGGGCAGTCCTTTCATTTCGCGGAGCCTTCGAGTCTTGAACAGCAGGGAGCTGTGTCTCCTCCACAATTCGATCAAAGCCCCACGTGGTTCGGTCACGACGATTCAGCCGGATTTCAGCTGGCACAAGGAGTTGCAGTTGGTGGAACGCCGGCAATGGGGCCGGCTATCCCGGCGCAAACAGATTTCTTCCCGGACCATACGCCGGACACCGTCGTGACCCATCCGCTACACGATCTGATCATGTAGCGATCCCGTCGTGTAGAGATCCCTTCGTGTAGCAATCCCTTGGGCGCGTGGCCGGCACTCCGGCCCGCGTCGGACGTTGACGCGGGCCAGAACCGTTTCTCGTGTCAGTGCCAGCCCTCGCCGGCCTTCAGCGCCGCCGAGAGGCTGCGCACCGGGCGGGTCACCAGCGGGTCGAGGTCGAAGCGCTTTTCGAGCATCTTGAGGATCGACGTGGTGTCGAAGTCCTCATGCGCGACGCCCGACTTGTTGAAGCGCTTGGCGATCAGGAGCGCCGGAATCCGGGTGCCCGGGCCCCACTGGTCCGCAGCCTTGGCTTCGGCACCATGGCGGTTGAACGGCGGCGGCGGAACGTGATCCCACTGCCCGCCGAACTCGTCATAGGTGATGACGATCAGCGTGTCCTTGCCATCCGGCCCCTCGACAATCGCCTTGACCAGATCGACGAGATGCTGGCTGCCTTCGGACTCGCTGGTGTAGCCCGGATGCTCGTTCTCCTCGCCGATCGGCTTGATGAAGCTGACCTGCTTCAGCCGGCCGGTCTTGGCGGCCTGGATGAACTCAGCCTCGTCCTTCAGGTGATCCTTGCGGGCCTGCGTTCCGGGCGCGTAGTTGGCGAAGTAGTTGAACGCCTGATGGTGGTACTGGAAATCCACGTCCGGGCAGTTCGGAAACACGGCCGTGGAGACATGGTTCGGATCGGTGCAGGTCGTGCCGTTGCCGTTGGTCCAGCCCGAAGCGCCGACGTCGCCGTTGGCGTTGGACCAGCCGCCCGAATACCAGGCCCAATCGACGTGCTTTGCCGACAGCCGATCGCCGATGTTCGGCGTGTGCAGCGGCGGCAGGCGCTTGATGTCGGCGGTGCCCGGCGAATAAGGCTGATAGAACGGCTGCGTGGTATTGATCGCGTAGTCGCCGCAGGCGAGGCCCGCCGGCAGGCCGGCCTGATTGCACTTCGCCGTCAGCTGCGCATCCTTCACGGTCGAGAGCGGCGTGTAGAGCGGCGTGCTGGTCGGCATGCCGCTGGCATCGACGATCGAGTGGAAGTCGTTGGCGCTGCCGTCATTCAGGGCACCGACGAACTGCGGCGCCGCGGCGGCGACCAGGAACTGGTGGTTGAGGAACGAACCGCCGAACGCGCCCTGGAAGAAGCTGTCCGCGATGATGTAGTTCGGCGCGCTGTGGCCGTGGAGATAGGTGTAGATGGGCAGCTTCTTGGTGTCGTAATAGCCCATCACCAGACCCGCCGCGTCGCTGCCGGTCATGTAGCGGTTCTGCCGGCCGCCGTTGAGCTGGTACTGCTCGCTGTAGAAGCGGTGCACGATGTCCGCGGTGCAGCCGCCGGGGGCGCCGGTGCCGTTGAGGAAGCCATGGGCCGCGAAAGCGCCGAGCGGCTTCGGGCAGGTGGTAGCCGAGGTCGGAATGAAGTCGTTGATCTCGAACGGCTTGTTCTTGAACGCGCTCAGGATCGCGACCGTGCCCGTATTGTCGGTGCAGCTTGTCGGCTGCGGCGACGGAGAGGTCAGGTTGACGTCGTTCTGCAGCAGGCAAGAATAGACGGTCTGGTTGTCCTGCCGGACCTGCAGGGTGTGCGCCGAATCGGCATCCGATGTGCCGTTGATCCGGTCGCGGCCGACATCGCCCCAGTGGCCGTAGAGGTTATCGAAGCTGTGGTTCTCCTGATAGATGACGACGATGTGCTTGTACTGGCGCACGCCTTCATGACCGCGATCCCGTAGATCGCGCAGCTCGTCCCTGATCTCGTGCTTGAACTCATCAACGATCTTTTCGACCAAATTCTCTGCGTTTGCTACCGGCGAGATGGCAACGGCGCCAGCAACAACCGCGAGCGCCGGAATGGCTCCCCAAAGCCGCATAGTGCTCTCCTGATTTAGAAAGAAATAGAAATGGAGCTACACGCTATGCAAAACACATTTCGCTGGGATGACTGTTTTTCGACGCGCGCGCAAACGCGCGGAAAGATGCTCGCGCACCAACAGACTTTCATGCTGTCATACGCAGACTGCGTTGCGGTGCGCTGATCGAGCGTCATCAAACCGCAATCAAAATTCGTCTATCCAGTCAGATGGTCATTGATCCTGCCGACAGGGAACTGTCACCTCCGTGACATCTTCCGACGCACGGCAGCACATATGCATTTGTGACAGGGGCGTTTTCGCGCAATGGCTTGGGATATTCTGGCGTCCAGCTCCGGAAAACGTCGTGCGACAGCTGCCGATCGCGGCGTCAGACCGGCACGGGTCGCGTGGCTGGCACTCGTCGTTGCGCTGCTCCCGTTGCGCGCGACGGCGTTCCCGCTCGGCGGCGACCAGACCGTGCTGCCGGCCGGCACCGAATTTTCCGAGGAGGCGCTGGCGCGGCCGCGCGAACTCTTTCATTCCGAAGCCGTCGGCGGGCGAAAATCCTATTTGGTCAATCTCGGCGATCTCGCGTTCAACTCGCCTTCCATCCTGGGCGGCAAGGCGCGTCAGGCCGAGATGAGCTGCGGCACCTGTCACGTCAACGGCGCATCGAACCCGAAACTGTTCGTTCCGGGTGCATCCTCCCGCCCCGGCACCTTCGATACGACCAGCCTTGTCTTCAACGCGAAAACGTTCAACAGCATCCTCGATCCGGTGAGGATTCCGAGCCTGCGCGGCGCCCGCTTCCTCGCCCCCTATGGACATGACGGCCGCATCACCTCGCTGCGCGACTTCGTCTATAACGTCATCGTCAATGAATTTTCCGGTCCGAAGCCGCGCGACGAGGTTCTCGACGGCCTGGTCGCCTATATCAACGATATCGATTTCCTCCCCAATCCGAAGATTGCGCCCGGCGGCAGGCTTGCCGCGGAGGCGAGCCTGGCCGAGCGCCGCGGCGAGGCGCTGTTCTTCAAGCCGTTCCCGAAGCAGGCCGAGCTGAGTTGCGCCGGTTGTCATGTTCCGGGCGGTACCTTCAACGACCAGATGCGCCACGACGTCGGATCCGGTGGACTGGTGAAGACCCCGACTTTGCTGAACGCCAACTTCAACGCCCCGTATTTCCACGATGGCCGCTACGACAGCTATGAACAGGTGGTCGATCATTTCGATCGCGTGTTCGACCTCGAACTGTCGACCCAGGACGCCCAGGACCTTGTGGCCTATCTGAATGCGGTCGGCGACGGCGAACGCCCGTTCGACAAGGACGGCGTTATGCTCCGGATGAAAGAGGTGCTCGAGCTCTCGAGCGTCCTCGAGGTCGCGATCCCGGCTGCCGATACCGCGGTGGTGTCACTGGCCGTGACCGGGGTCGGGGCCGAACTGCGCGAACTGACCGAGCACATCCCGGACATCAGGAACACCGCGATCGGTGGCAAGGACGAGCGGCTGGCGGCGCGCGCGATCCTGAAGGACCTCGTTCTCACCCTGCGCCGCATCGATCTCAACGTCGCCGCCGGCCGTATCGACGATGCGATGGCGGAATATCGCAACTTTGCCCAGCTGGTGCATTTCGACGTACCCGTCGCCCTGAAAAAGGCCGAACCCTGGTCGCTGTTCAACAGCAACGTGCATCAGTCGCACTACACCGCGCTCGGTCGGATCCTGCCGGTAACAAGCCAGCAGTCGCAGTAACGGACGGCGTGCTCACTCCGAAGCCGGCGGCTCAACCCATACGTCGCTCTGCTGGATCCGACGGATCAGCGCTTGCGGGTCGAACTTGCGCAAGCCTGCGGGAATTTCAAATATTTGCGCCGCCTGCGGCTCGTCGCGGATGTGATCGACAGCGATCACCGTCCCATCCGCGGTCTTGATCCGTGCCGGAAATCTGCGCGCGCGGTCGATCCAGCCGACAAAGCTCAAACCGGACGGCGCGGCGATTCGAAAGACGTCGGTATTCTGCCCCGCGATGGTTTCCTCTCCATCGCGCTGGCAGTGCCACGTCGCGAGGTCGATCGGCGCGGACAGCCGCGCCATCGCCAGCCATTGCCGGCAGGGATCATCCGGATCGACCGGAATGAACATTTGGGTGAGCGGGCTCGATTGCCGCGCGTCCATGTAAACGCGTGCCGCCGGACGGACGAAATAGGCCACGGGCTTGCCCGTATCGATCAGGAAGAAGCCGTCGGGCAGCGCGGTTGTCTCGATCCGTGCTTTTCCGCCGGAGACCCGCAAGGCTCCCATGGCGGCTGACGTATCGTCCTTGTTCGCGACGAGGTCGGCGGAAAACTGCTGTGCCATGGCCGGGATCGCCGCGCTGGCCAGGATGGTGACGGCAAACAGGCCGGCCGCGACGCTGCTGCTGATCGAGCACGTCCTCTCGTTGCGTTTCATCGCATGTCTCCGGTCGATCAGGTGGTGGGCGGGTAGAACAAGACAGCGCCGACCGAACCATTGGTTCGATCGGCGCCGGCCTTGGATGGAGTCAGGTCCTCGCTGTGTGCGAGAGCTTGATCACTCGGTGTAGGACAACGTGACCGGCTTGCTGAAGTCGAACGCGTCGAACATGTCAGACAATGCCGGGCTGTTGGTCGGAACGTACTCGTTGTTCTTCGAATAGCTCGGGTTCGGCAGGTTGTCGCGGCTGCGGTTCGTGAGCGGCTGGAGAGCCCAGTTGCGTTCGATGAACTTCAGCAGCGAAACGTGGTCGGCGTAGTTGTGATTGACCTTGCCGCCCGTCGAATAGGGCGAAAGGATCAGGGTCGGAATGCGCGGTCCGTCGCCGAAGAAGTCGATGGACTGCTGGTAGCCGGAGTCCCAATAGCCGCCGGCCTCGTCCCAGGTGATGAAGACCGCGGTTTCAGCCTTCAGCTCCGGGTTGTTGTCCAGCGAGTTGAGCACGTTCAGGACATAGGCCTCGAACAGATCAACCTTCGAGCTCTGCGGATGACCGTCGAGCAGGCCGTCCGGCTTGCCAAACGACACCGCAGGCAGCGTGTTGTTCTGGATCGCCGTGATCAGATCGGCAGTGTCCTTCATGTGAGCCTGACGCACGGCCGGGTTGGCCATGATCGAGGTCGCATACTGGAACGGATTGCAGATCTGGCAGTAGGCGACACCGAGCGCGTGCGCCGGATCGGCGACCGCAGCGGCGCTGAGGTTCGGGTTCGACGGATTGGCGGCGACCGCGGCGTTGGAAAGCGCCACGGCGTCGTTAAACGCGCCGCCATAGAACGCCCAGGAGATGTTCTTCTCCATGAGCGCATCGCCGATCGTGCGGACCGACGACGGCGGCACGTTGTTGCCACCCGACAGCGCGCCGTTCGGCAGATAGCCCGGGTTGACGTTGTTGAGCATGTAGTAGTGGTTGGGCTTGCAGTTCGGCTCCGCCGCGTATGGCAGATTGTTGAGGTAGGTGACGATCGGCTTGACGCCGGGCTGGAAGACATCAGAGCAATTGCTCCAATTGCCGTCGACGGTGTAGCGGTTGACCGAACCCGCGACCGGATTCGGATTGGCGATCAGGTTGGCCGGCGGCGTCACCGGATTGCCCTTGCCGTCGCTCCAGAAGGCCGCGTCGCCGGTACCGAGCATGAAGTGGTTCGCGCCGGTGCCGCCGTGGAACGACTGGTGGAAGTTGTCGCTCAGGGTGAAGCGATCGGCGAGCATCTTCAGGACCGGAGCCTGCCCCTGCTGGGCGTTGTAGTAGCCCATCGAGTTGGCCATGCTCTTGTTGGATGCCGAATAGGTCGCCATCACGAACGGGAACAAATCGTTCAGGCAGCCCGAATTGTTCTTCTTGGTGGCGTTGGCGGCGCTGCAGTCTTCCTGCTGCCAATCCTGATAGAAGCGATGCGTCGAGTCGCCGGTGTAGTCGTCGTCGCTGATCTGCTCACCCTGCAGCTGGAACGGTCCGTTCAGACCGCCGGCGCCGGGAATGCGGGTATCCAGCACATTGGTCGGCAGGCCGCTGAAGCCGGTGGTGAGGATATCGAGATCGGCCGGGTCCATGTCCTTCTCGACGCTGGCCTCAGTGATCGTCTTGAACGGAGCGCCGGTGTCGCTCTGCGCGGTCGGCGTGCCGGCCGTGTTCGGCTGCGGCATCGGGTTGGTCGCGTTGTAGGGCGACTTCCCGATCGTCGGTGCGCCGATATAGTACAAGGGCTGGCCCGCGACCGAGGACTGCTGCGCCTGCGCAAAGTTCGGTCCCGGCGTTCCATCCTCGTTGACGATGCCCTTCGACAACAGGTTGGAGATGGTCTGACCCTTGCCCTTCGGCTTGTAGATACCGAAGGTGTGATCGAGGCCGCGGTTTTCACCGATCAGAATGATGACGTGCTTGATCGGCGACGCGGTCTTCACGCCGTGATCGCCGTCACCATGATGGCCATGGTTCTCGTGCTTCGCACGATCGCCCTCTTCGTGCGCCTGGTGATTGTGATGCGGACGCTTGTCCCAATCACTGCGGCCGCCCGGATAGTGAGCGGCATATGCGGCTGTTGCGACGAGCACCGTTGACGCGATGCAGAGCGCGGTGCTGGTTCGCCAGTGCTTTTTGTAATTCAAACTCATTGTCGACCTCAGGGTGTTTGCGGTTAGCAACACACACTGCTTAGTGCGACAATATGACGCATGGTTTTCGCTTACGTGAAAACGCGCGAGAAATTTCGAAACGTTCAAATATTTTCTGTGGAGACATCTGCCGCTGCGCTGCGGCTCCACGATTCAACGATGCAATCAGGGCTAGAAAATTGATCGAGCATCCGCGCCACGCCGCGGATCGCAAAATCATCACGTTACAATGCAATCAGCGCGAAAGGTGCTTGGAGCGCATCACCTGGCGAAGCGCAGCATAATGCTGGTCATGCACGTCTTGATTGAATAGCGACCATGGCTCGGCGCTGGCCAACAGCGCAGGCACCGCAGCAGCCATCAGATTGCGATAATTCCTGAACTCGGTGGCGGCATCCGCGTTGCGCCCTGCCGCAACCGCCATCTCGATTCGCCGCAGCGTGAGCACGAGCTCCTTGAGGCCGTTGCGCGCAAGCACGCGCTGCTGCTCGCCGCCCGAGACGCTGGTGTTCTTGCGATCGGGATATTGCTCGGTCAACTCGCGCAGTTCGCGACCGATCGTATCGACCGCCAGCGCGACGATGTCCTTGTCACCGGCAGGAATCGCGGTCGCGAGCACCATCGAGAAATCGTTGATCTCTTTCAGAGTTGCACCGGCACCGTCGCGCTCATAGGGCTGCACGCCATCGCCGACCGCCGTGAGATAGGCAACGAGGTCGCCCTTGTCCTGCGGCGAGAGGTCGAGCTGAAAAGTCCGGTCGAAATAGTCGACAACCTGGTTGTAATTGTCGAAGCGGCCGTCGTGAAAGTACGGCGCGTTGAAGTCGGCGTTGCGCAGCGTCGGCGTCTTGAACAGGCCGCCGGAACCGATGTCGTGCTGCTGGTGATCGACGAAGCCGGACGACGGAACGTGGCATCCCGCGCAGCTCAATGATGGATCGTGCGGGAACGGCTTCGCGAACAGCGCTTCACCGCGGCGCTCCGCGTCGCTGATCTTGCCGGCCAGCCGTCCGGCGGGACCAAGGCTCGGATTGGGCAGGAAGTCGATGTCGTGAATATAAGCAACGATCGCATCGAGCGTTGCCGGCGACGGCTCGGGACCTGCGAATTCGTTGGTGATGACGTTGTGGACGAAGTCGCGCAGCGAGGCGAAGCGGCCGTCGGCGCCGTAGGGCGCAAGATAACGGGCGCCGCGCAGGCTCGGGATCCGTACGGGATCGAACGCCAGATTGTTGGCCTTCGGATTGAACAACGGACCGGTGGTGTCGAACGTGCCGGGCCGGCTCGACATCTTCGGCATGAAGAATTTGGCGTTGTTCGCGCCATTGACGTGGCAGGTGCCGCAGCTCACGCCGGCCTGTCGCGCCACGTCACCGAGCAGCCCCGGCGAATTGAACGCGAGATCGCCGAGATTCACCAGATAGGACTTGGCTCCGGTCCGCTCGGACTGGAACACCTCGCGCGGCTTGTCGAGCGCATCCTCGTTCAGCTCGGTCGCAACAGGCAGCACGGTCTTGTCACCGTCGACCGGAAACGCCACCGCACGCCCGAGCAGTGCCAGGGCGATGACACCGGAGAGCAGCGCAGCCAGACGGAGGTGAAGCGATCTCATCGCGCCTGGGCCTCCAGGGTCGGCCGCTGCAGCCCGAGCTTTGCCGAGGCGCTCTGCAGCGCAACGACCAGTTCCTCGCTGGTCTGGCGCAGATCGGCAATGTTGACATGCGGCAGGTCGGGCGTGGCGACGATCGCTTCGAGCTGCTCGATCCGGTTGGTCACCATCTCGTCGAGCTTGCCGTCGACCGTGTTGAGCGCGGCCGAGAAGATCGTGTGGTAGGCGAAGTCGATGCCGGCGATGTTGTTGCGCATGTCGTCCAGCGAGGTGCCGCTGATGCGCGACTCGCCGCCATCGGCCTTGCTCTCTCCGACTTCGTAGGCGAGCCGCACCGTGCCATCCAGCAGGCCTTGCGGCGTCAGCTTGATGTCCTTGAGCTTGCCGTGCAGATCGTTCAAATGCTCGACAAGGCCGGTCGCATCGGCGGCAACGTCGGTGCTGGCAGCTCCGAACAGTTTCGCCTCGATGGCGTGGAACCCGCTGTCGGCATTCGGCCAGGCGTCGATCTGCGCGTCGAGCTCGGGCACGAAGCCTGCGGTGAACACCTCCGAGCGCTCCCAGCCGGCGCGCGCCGACAGCCAGGCCTTCTTCGCTCCAGGCAAATCCGCCGCCGCGGCGCGCTCGCGCAACGCACGCGCGCCTGTCAGCGCACTGGCGACGCCCTCGATCAAATATGGCCGGTAGCGCTCGGCGCCCTCCTCGAGAGCGCCGGCATTCGCGGCGCGCACGCCTGCGAACGCTGCCAGCAAAGCAAGGCACGCCGCCACTTGCATCTTGTGCATAGTCAACCCACTCGTCTGCCACGAAGGGCTCGCGGCATGTAGTGGGGCGAACTATTGTCGGTATCCTATGCGGATTTGTGACAGCGCGGACCTTTTGTCGCATCTTTTCTGCTTCGCCAGCGTCGGTGACGATCACAATCTCGCAAACTCGTTTGCGCTGCTGTAGACCGATCGAAATTGGACTGTTCAACGCGCGTGAGTTGTTGCAACACAACGCCCGCATCTGTCACATCTGTCGTCGCCATGCAGATTGATCGCGAAGCTCTTTATCTTATCGGATCTTACGGCGTGCTTTGCATACTCTGCTGCGCCGTCGCGCTGATCGATCTTCGCCACGGCATCATTCCCAATTGGCTGAACCTTGCGATCGCGGCGCTCGGTCTCGCAAACGTCGTCGTCACCGAAGGCACGATGGCCGCCTTCACCGCCATGGGAATCGCGGTCCTGGTCGGCGTCCTGTTCCTGCTATTACAGCGTGTTTACTTCGCCTTGCGGCAAGTCGACGGATTGGGGCTTGGCGACGTCAAGTTTCTTGCCGCCGCGGCGATCTGGGTCGGCGCGGCGGGCATTCCGACCCTGCTGCTGATCGCGGCACTCGCGGCGCTCGTTGTTGCCGGCGGTCTGCAACTCGCCGGTCACGAGATGAAGCGCCAGACCTCGATTCCGTTCGGCCCATTTCTGGCGCTCGGGCTTCTCGTGACGCCGGCCCTTCAGAGCTGGCTTGCGCTGAACTAGCGCCACGGCCGGATACGCAGTCACATCTGGCGCCGCGCGGCCAAAGGCTTCCTCTCCGTGCTGACCGGAACGAGGCGGACATCGCCGCTCTCGTCAGCACCGGGCTGAGGCAATGTGAGCACTGCCCCCTGATCGTCCTTCTGCATCGTGACTTCGCGTCCGTTGATCGTCCGCAGCTTCCAACCCTGGAAGTCATCGCCGATCTTCAGCCGCAGCGCCGTCTTGGTCGATTGATCGAGAAATATACCGAAGCTTTCGTCATCTCCCGCGATCGTGCCGACCAGCGACAGCGGCGGTGGCTCGATCGCGACCTTGCGCGGCGGCGCCGGCGCTGGCTTGCTGACCTCCGGTTCCGCAACGACGGCAGGCGGAGGCCGCCGCGACGGCGAGAACACCGGGCGGTCGCGCGTGTTGGACAGCGTCTTGAGCGGGATGCCCCATAACGGATTTGCGCTGAGCGGCCGGGGCGTCGGTGCCGGCGACGGGGCCACCCGGACCGACGTCGCCGGTTCGGACGGTGGCGGTGAATTCAGCACCGGTCCGCCGAGACGGGTGTCGTCGAGCATCCCGGCGTCCAATGCATCGCCGGATGCGGCAGGCACCGCAGCCGGCGCCGAATAGGCCGACACCGCCAACAGCACGATGGTCGCTGCGAAGCGTCGCATCATTTGGCTCCTCGCCATTGTCCGGAGACGCCGAGCAGCACGCGCAGCTTGCCGGGATCGGTGCCCGCGGCCTCGTCGGCGACGGGTTGCACGACCAGCTGGTCGATGAACAGGAACGGCATGCCGGCTTCCAGATCGTAGAGCACCTGCTGCAATTGCGCCTGCTCGATCTCGCTGCTCGCGACCATGCTGATGAAGCCGGCCTTGGCCGGTGCGTTCGGAACATCGAGCTGCGTCGACAGCACGTTGCCGCCGGCCTTGATCACCGCCCCCGACACACGTTGCAGCAAGGTGGCGCCGGCCACCGTGACGGTCGCACCCTCGAGATAGGCCGAGCCGGTCGGCATTGCGGGTTGACCGGGCGCGGTATTCGCCCTGGATCGCCCCTCCAGCTGCTCCAGCATTCCAGCCGCTGCCGCGACATCGCTGCGCAGGCCGATGATGTCAGAGAGCGATGAGATGACGGCAAAGAGCAGCAGCACGAAGAGGCCGAGATAGCTCGCGGTCGCGACCATTGGCGAGGTGCTGACAGCCGTCAGCGATCGGGATGCTGCGCTCATGAGCCGGACCCAAAATAGGCTGAGATGTTGGCCTCGACGTGGAACCGCTCGGCCGATTCATTCGCCGCGCGCGTCGTCGGCGCGAAGAACGTCGCGCGAGTGAATTGCGGTGACTGCTCCAGCAACCGGATCAGGGACGGCGCATCCTGGGTCAGTCCCGCCACCTGCACCTTGTTGCCCTCGATGCGGAGCTCCGTCACATAGGTCGTGTCCGGCAGCACGCGCGAGACCGCTTCCAGAACCATGACGCTCGACGGCGTCGTCTGCTTGCGCTTGGCCAGCAGGCCGAGCCCGGACGAGTCGCCACTGGCATCGAGACGCAGCGCGGCGCGGCGCTGCGCGATCCGGTGTTGCAAGTCGTCCTGCTCGGATTGCAGCCAACCGCCGAGATAGATGTTCAGCAGCAGCGAGACTGCCGCCGCGGCCGCCGTTGAGGCCAGGCCGACGCGCAACAGGCGCGGAACCGAAGGCCCGGCAAGGCCGCGCAGCGGCTTGTCGAGCAGCGTCACCTGCTGCGCGGCGCCGTCGCCGCCAACCGCCGGCGCAGCGACCGCGATGGAGGCGGCGCCGAGCATCCTCGCCATCCGGATCAACGGATCGACCTTCGTCGCAGCGGTCGCGCCGAACGCCACTTCAATGCGGTCATTGGCGATCGGCTGCGGCGAACTCCAGCCAAAGACGGCATCGCCGGCGCTCCATGGTGTCAGCCGGTCGACCTGCGCGCGGATCATGCCGTCGAGGAAGTCGCTTGCCTGGCTCGGGAAATCGAGCACGCGGCTGACGATCTGATCCGATCGCAAACGCACCTCGATGCGGCTGCCGTCGAACGCGGTCTTCCAGTCGGCTGGCAGCGGAGGCTGCGGCACGTCGTGATCGAGCCCGAACGAAACCGGCATCGAAGGCGAGCCGTCCTTCGAGACCGCGAGGCGGGCGGTGAACGTGCCGTCGCTATTCTCGTCGAGCTCGATGCTGCGCCGGCGCATGAACCTGCCGGCGACGCCGTCGACGGCGGTCGCGACCGCGCCGATCCATTGCTCGAACCATTGCCGTGCCTCGGCAAGCATTGCCATCATCCTCTCTTGCGGAGCAGAACCGGGTTTCGCGGCTCGACATCGTTTTGCCAGGACAACACCCGATAAGGCTCGACCTTGTCGCCGAGTGCGATCACCGCCTCGGATGTGGTGCGGTGACCGTTGCGGAAGCGGATCGAGATTGCGATCCGGTAGCACGGGCTCTGCGCCGTCGATGCCGCGCTTTGCTGGTTTGAGGCCTGCGTTCCAGCAGCAATTCCATTCGGCGAAGCCGGACGCGCCCCGAAGCCGTCCTGGTCCTTCCCCGATGCCTTATCGACGGCGAGAGCGACTTCCGGCGCGGCTATGGTCGGATCAACATCCGGACCGCCGTTGAACACCGTCACGAACGGCAACACGCGATCGACAAACGCTTCGGGAATGCCGGCGACCAGCGCCAGCTCGTTGACATGGCTGAACAGCCCCTGCCGCGGCGAATAGCCCAGCGCGTTGTAGCGCGCCGCCTCCACATTCTCGCTGCCCGGCGCGGGCCGGGTTCGCCAGCCGACGATCCGGTCGGCGTATTCGCTGGCGGCGTCCTTTCTGGCGCCGAGCACGACGAACAGGCCGATCAGCATCTCCTTCGATGCGTAATTCAGATCCAGACGGCCGGCCTCCGACGTGAAGGTGACACCGACGCTGGCATCGTCCAGCCCGAACTGAAACGTCCCCTGCTGCGGCCTCGTCTTGTCGTCCGTCAGCGTCAGCTGATAGGCGGTGAGCTCGAGCCCGGCCGACACCAGCGCCTCGGTCTGCAACGACAGGTCGCTGGCCGCCAGCGCCCGCGCCGACGCGGCCAGATAGGCCGAGAAGATGATCGCCAGCGACGACAGCGCCAGCAGGATCCAGAGCACGGCAACGATGACGAAGCCGCGATTGGCCGGCGATCGGCCGGTATTCCCGGACGCGCGCATCACGTCTTCCCCTGATCGGTAGCACTGCCGGAACTCTGCTTGTCGCCGCAATTGCCGTCCGGCTTGGTGCAGTCGCTCGGAATCTGGACATGGACCGGCGCGATAGTCGACACCGACAGGACGCGCTGGCTCGCCGCATCGCGCACGGTCAGCCGGATCATCGTCGGCAGCCTGTCGGCGTCCTTCCACGCGCTCTTCCATGCCCGGTCAGCGCCGGCATAGGCGAAGGACAGTCGATAGGGCGCGCGCAGCAGCACGACCGGGCTACCGAGATGGACCTGCTCCGACAGCGACACCCCGTCGGCCAGCGGCGTGAAGCGCGTCTGCGTGCGAACCGTGACGAACTCGCCGCGATCGCTGACCTCGCCAAGGCGCACCACGTCGAGCCCCGGCCCGGCATTCGGTCCCACCGACGTGCGCACGAACATCACGGACAGTTCCGATCCGTCGAACAGCGGCTTGTGGCTGTCGCGGTTGGCGGCAACGAATTCCGCGGCGGCAAGATCGGCGCCGATCCGTTCCAGCGCGATCCCGATCAGTTCGCTGCGCTGGATCCGGTCGAGGCCCCTGTTCCAGCTCGGCAGCCATTGCGCCGTGATGCTGGCGAGCGCCGACAGCAACAGCCCCATCAGCGCCAGCGCGACAATGGTCTCGATCAGCGTGAAGCCGCGCTCGCCCGTTCGCCGGTCTGCCCATGCCCGGGTCATTCCGACGACCTCGGCATCAGGCGCACGGTGCGAATGTCGGACAGCGCGCCGCCCGGAGATTTGACACGAATCCGCACCAGCTCCGGGGCCCAGGGCACGTTGCCCTCGGGCACCTTCCAGTCGCCGCCGAGCGGAGCGACGTCGATGGTCCAGCGGTAGCCTTCCGCCTGCCCTGTCGAGGTGCCCGACTGCAATTCCGCGCGGGGCGGAATGCCGACCGTCATCAAGGTGCGCACCGCCTGCATCAGCGCCACGTGCTGCTCCAGCGCTCGCACGCCGCGCGTCTTGACGCCCATGACGGCGCCGATCGCAACGATCGAGACAGCCACCAGCGCCAGCGCCACCAGCACCTCGATGATGGTGAACCCCGCATCAGCGCGGTCAGTTGGCGGCGACGTCGCGAGCAACGATTTCTACCCTTCCGGTAAGCCAGTTGACGCGGACCTCATATCCCGCATCGAGCCGCGTCAGCGCGATGGAGCCGCCGCAGGAACCGCCATTGGCGAAGAAGCGGATGGTCGACAGTGCGGCGCGGCGCTGACAGCTCTGCGGCAGCACGGCATCGAACCGCACGTCCTCGGGGATCCGCACCGTCATGCGCGACGCGCCGGAGTGGATCACCCGGCTCGGTGCATCGACCAGCGTCGCAACGCTGGTGCTGCGCTCGATCGCCGCATTCCGATCGGCCTTCAGCAGCGTCGCGGTCTGCAGCGCATAGGCCTGCAGGCGCGATCGCGAGGTCTGGTGCGGAATGAACGGAAGCAACACGGCCGCCAGCAGCGCGATGATGGCGAGCACGCACACCATCTCGAGCAGGGTGAAACCGCGCTGCGTCGCGTCACTCATGCTTGCCATGCATCCTTACTGGTCGTTGTTGGCCGCGGTGGTCTTCTCGAGCGAGATGTCGGCGGAGGTCCCGCTGCCGCCCTCCTGACCATCGGAGCCGTAGGAGACGATGTCGTACGGTCCGTGCTCGCCGGGCGAGCGATAGAGATAAGGGTGGTTCCAGGGATCGTTCGGGACGTTGCCGCCCTTCAGATACGGGCCGTTCCAGGCCGCGACCCCCGGCGTGCGCCGGACCAGCGCGGCAAGCCCCTCAGCCGTGGACGGGAAGCGTCCGGCGTCGAGATAGAACAGGTCGAGCGCGCTGGAGAAGCTCTGCAGCTGAATGCGCGCGGTCTTGACCTTGGATTCGCTGAGATAATTGAGCACGCGCGGGCCGATCAGCCCCATGATGAGGCCGATGATCGCGATCACCACGAGCATCTCGACCAGCGTGAAGCCCTCCTGCCCCGAACGCCTCTGGCCTTGCGACGGTGTGCGGGCGCGTTCCGCTCGCGTGGCGAATTCCTTTATGATGCTGTTGCGCGATATCATGGCCGATGACCCCCTGCTCTAACCGACTAGCTGCGTGACCGAGAGCAGCGCCGTCATGACCGACACGATCAGTCCGCCGACCACGGTGCTGATCGTGACGATCGCCAGCGGACCGACGATCCCGACGACGCGGTCCAGGCTGCGCTGCAATTTTGCTTCGTAGAATTCCGCGACCCGCCCGGCCAGCACCGGCAGCTGCCCGGTCTCTTCACCGAGCCGCAGCATGCGGACCGCCATCGGCGGCAGGCTGTCCGCCACGGCGAGTGCTTCCGATAATTTGCCGCCGTGACGGACGCGGTCGGCGGCGGCGGTCCAGTTCGCCTCGCTTCCGGTCACTGACATGATGTCGACCAGGATGCGCAGCGCGGCGGTGAGGTTGACGCCGCTGCCGAGCAGGACGCCGAGATTGCGGCAGAACAGGCTGGCGCGGTAGAACTGGAAGGCGCTGCTGATACCCGGCACGCGCGAGATGGCGTTGACCAGGGCGGCGCGCACGCGCGCCTGACGCAGCAGCCACCACGCGAGCGCAATCGTCGCCGCACTGATCAGGCTTGCCGCGGTGGCATTGGCGCGCAGGAAATCCGACACCGCGATGAAGCTGGCGAGCGCGGTATCCGACTTGCCGCCGAAATCGCCGAGCACGGTCGAGAATTGCGGCAGCACGAACAGCAGGAAGAACAGCATCACGCCGGACGCCGCGACCAGCACGAAGGCCGGATATTGCATGGCGTCGGTCAGCTTGCGCCGCATCTGCTCGGACCGCGCGCGCTCGGTCCCCAGCATCTCCAGCACGGAATCGAGCGTGCCGGAGATTTCTCCGACCCGGACCAGAGCGATGTACATCGGCTGGAACAGAGTTGGATGATCCGCCACCGCGTCGGCAAAGCTCTCGCCGGTGAGGAGGGCGGCGCGGATTTTCGTCACCACCGGACGCATCCGGCCGACATCGGCGTCGCCGGACAAAAGCTCCAGGGCATCGTCGAGCCGCGCGCCAGCCTTGAGCAGCAGCGCGAGATCGCGCGTGAACGTGGTGACCTCGGCGGCGCTCGGTCCGCCGAACAGGCTGCGGCCGCCGGCGGCGCCGGATGCGCGCTTGTCCTCGGTGGTTTCGATCGGCAGCAGCTTGAGATATTCGATCCGCCGCGCCACCTCGGCCGCGGTCGGGGCGGAGATCGTGCCGTTCACGATCTCGCCGGCCTGGGTCAGAGCGCGATAGCGATAATTCGGCACGGCGTTCACCGCACCGTTGCGACGCGGAGGATCTCGGCGGGCGAGGTCAATCCGGCGCGGCATTTCGCGACCCCGTCATCGAGCATCGTGGTCATGCCCTCCCGGATCGCCATCGTATCGATCTTCAGCCCGTCGGTTCGCTCCCCGATCAGTTCGCGCAGTTCATTGGATAGTTCGAGCAGTTCGAACACGCCGAGGCGGCCGCGATAGCCGGTCCCGCCACAGCGCTCGCAGCCGCACGGCTCCCGAACGATCTCGTCGGCCCGGAACCCGAGCGCGGCGAGCCGGGGATCCTCGGCAAAATCGGCCGTCGCCAGCGGCCGCGCCGTCTTGCAGCGCTCGCAGAGTTGCCGGACCAGACGCTGTGCAATCACGCCGCGCAGCACCGAACGCAGCAGATAGCCTTCGACCCCGAGGTCGAGCAGACGGGGCACTGCGGCAGCCGCCGTCTCGGTGTGCAGTGTCGTCAGCACCAGATGCCCGGTCAGCGCCGCATGCACCGCGACATGCGCGGTCTCGGAGTCGCGGATTTCGCCGACCATGATCACGTCGGGGTCCTGGCGAACGAACGACCGCAGCGCGGTGGCGAAGGTCAGGCCGATCGCGGGCTTGATCTGGGACTGGTTGACGCCGGGAAGCTCGTATTCGACCGGATCCTCGATGGTCAGGATCTTGCGGCTGGGCTCATTGAGGATCGACAGGATCGTCGCCAGCGTCGTGGTCTTGCCGCTGCCGGTCGGTCCCGTGATCACGACCATGCCGTGCGGCAGCTTCAAGAGCCGCCGCAGCTTGGCTTCGTCGGGCTCCGAGAACCCGAGCTTTTCAACCACCAGCAGGCCGCGATCCTTGGGCAGGATACGGATGACACAGGATTCGCCGTGCTGCGTCGGCATGATCGCGACGCGGATATCGATGTCGGTGCGACCGGCCCGCAACCGCGCCGCGCCGTCCTGCGGCAGGCGGCGCTCGGCGATATTGAGATTGGCGATGATCTTGATGCGCGAGACCACCGCCTGTGGCAGCACGCCCGACAGCGCGGCGACCGGCCGGAGCAGGCCGTCGATCCGCAAGCGCACCATCAGACCGGCGGAAAACGGCTCGATATGGATGTCGCTGGCGCGAAGCTCGACCGCCTTCTCGATGAGATCGTTGACCGCGCGCACCACCGGCGCGCCGCTGGCGAGATCGCGCAGGCTCTCGATGTCGTCTTCCCGGGGCAACGCCGCCGCGCTATCGGCGGCCTCGGCCTCCTCGGCGCTGGAAGAGTTGTTCAGCGCGATGGCGACGTCTTCAGACGAAGCCACTTTCACATCGATATCAGCGCCAAGCACGATCTGTGCCGCCCGCAGCGTCGCCTGGTCGGTCGGATCGACGACCGCGAGCACCGTGGTCCCGTCCGCCGCCCGGCACGGATAGACCATGGTCTCGCGCAGGAAGCGCGGCGAGAACGACCCGACCAGCGGCTCGGCCGAGGTCATGTCCTGGAGCGTCAGGCGGGGAAGCGCAAAGAAGCGCGCGGCTTCGTCGGCGAATTCGGTCGGTGAAAGGCTGGCGACCTCCCACAGCTTCAATTGCCTGACGTCGGCGCCCTGCCCGGTCCGCTCAGCCGGCCCCTCGATCGGCGCCAGGTGATTGTTCTGACGCAGATAATCCACGAACCGAACGGACAGGTCGTTGGCCATTCTCGATATCCCGCCACACTATCCCGGATCAGTTCGTGCCAAGTGCCGCTGCGTGCCGTCGTGTTCGGCTCCCGGCAATTGTGCGGTTATCGATCCGAAGTGTGACAGCTGTGCGAAGTCACATCCTTCGTCCCGCTCAAGAAACTTTGAGGGTGGCATCGCGGACACAAGCAGCGCGCCGGCTGCACTATTTAGGTGCGATGCGATGGGCAGGTCGCGAACGACAATCATGTAACCAATTTATTTCTGTCATGTTCGATCGCTAAGAGTCCCTCCGGGGTAGGACCGATCGTCGCAAGCAATCGAAATTTCAGTTAGTCAAAGCGAAGGGCCTTCATGCAACGCGTAGGCACAGTGGGCCGCTGCCCGACGATCCGTGGCGGCCTCGCAGCCATTTTTGCCTTGACGTCACTGGGGTTGTTGGCGTCCTGCAATTCCGCGACGGTCGGCGAGAGCGTGGACGCATCCCAACTCGACGTCACCGACAAGGTGCGCTCGCTGGATCTGGCGCAGCGCCAGCCGCAATCGGTGAACGCACAAGCGGCGACGAGCGGCAGCCAGAGCGGCAGCGTCCGCGCGGCGATGTATGACGGAAGCGAAGTCACGGCCGTCGCCGACGCGCGGCCGCAGCCGACATCCAACGGCAACGGCTTCGATCTGAATTTCGAGAGCACGCCGGTGGCGACCGTCGCCAAGGTGGTGCTCGGCGACATCCTGCATGTCGGCTACACTATCGATCCGCGCGTGCAGGGCACGGTCAGCCTGGTCTCGGTCCGCCCGGTGCCGAAGTCCGACATGGTCTTCGTGCTTGAAAACGCACTCCGCCTGAGCGGCGTCGTGCTGCTCAAGGATACGGCAGGCTATCGCCTGACGCCGCTCGGCGACGCCGTCGGCGGCGGCCGCGTCGATGCCGCGGCGGCCAATCCGGAACCCGGTTTCGGCATCTCGGTGGTCCCCCTGCAATATGTGTCGGCGCAGACCCTCATGAAGCTGACCGACAGCTTCGCCACCAGGGCGGGCGCGATCCGCGCCGACACGACGCGCAATCTGCTGCTGATCCAGGGCACCGGCGCCGAGCGCCGCACCGCGGTCGATACCGTACTCAGTTTCGACGTCGACTGGATGCGCGGCCAATCCGTCGGCATCTTCCCGATCTCGAGCGGCTCGCCCGCACCTGTCATTGCCGAGCTGGAGAAGATCGTCGATTCCGGCGAGAACGGCCTCAGCCAGAACGTCATCAAGTTCATGCCGATCGCGCGCCTGAACGCGGTGCTGGTGGTGACCAAGAAGCCCGACATGCTGCACACGGCCGCGACCTGGATCAAGCGCCTCGACCGCAACGATACGGCGCGCACCTCGGTCCATGTCTACCGCGTCAAATACGGCGATGCGCGCCAGATCGCGCGGGTCCTGACCGACATGTTCCTTGGCGGATCGTCCGGCAACCTGCTCGACAGTGCCGACAGCCAGCTCGCGCCCGGCTCCGGCACCTCGTCGACCTCGAGCGTCGCCGACCGTCTGTCGCTCAACAACAACAACGGCGCGAATTCAGGCATGAGCGGCTTCGCATCCCGCGGCACGTCGGGGACAGGCGCAACAGGCCAGGGCCTGGGCCAGGGATTCGGCGCCGGCGGGCAAGCGAACAATCCCAACAATCCGGGCCAGGGCAACAACGCCGCGCTGGATGCCGGGCGCGGCGCCGGCGGCGGCAACGGCCAGCCCGTCATGCAGGACGTCCGGATCACGCCCGATGTCGTCAACAACAATCTCCTGATCTATGCCGACCAGGCCAACTACCGCATCATCGAGTCGACCCTGCTGCAGATCGACGAGCCGCAGCTCCAGGTCGCGATCGACGCAACGATCGCCGAGGTCACGCTCAACAACACCCTGTCCTATGGCGTGCAGACCTATCTCACCAGCCAGAACCTCGGCCTGAAGCCGAACACCGGCTCGATCCTCGGCACCCAGGCCACTTCCGCGCCCGCGACCACCACGGACGCGACCACCGGCGCGGTCTCGGTCGCGGGATCGCTCACCAATGCCTTCATCAACCAGAGCTTCCCGGGCTTCAACTTCCTGATCGGAAATGCGACGCAGCCGAGCCTGATCCTGGATGCGCTGCATGCCGTCACCAGCGTCAAGGTGCTGTCCAATCCCTCGCTGGTCGTGATCAACAACCAGGTCGCGACGCTGCAGGTCGGCGACGTCGTCCCAGTCTCGACCGGCAGCGCGACGGTGCTGACCACGAGCAACACGGTGGTCAACACCATCGACTATCGCAACACCGGCATCATCCTGAAGGTTTCGCCCCGCGTCAGCGTGAACGGCACCGTGCGGCTCGACGTCGAGCAGGAGATCAGCAACGTTCCCCAAAGCAGCGGCAGCACGGTCAACCTGACGCCGACGGTTTCGGAACGCCGGGTCAAGAGCCAGATCTCGGTCGCCAACGGTCAGACCGTGCTGCTGGCCGGCCTGATCAGCGAACAGCAGAGCGGCGCCCGCAATGCGCTTCCGGTGCTCGACCAGATTCCGGGCCTCGGTGACGCCTTCGGGCATCAGAGCAACGGCACCCAGCGTACCGAGCTGATCATTTTCATCCGCCCGCAGATCATCCGCAACGGTTCCGACGCCCAGACCGTGGCCGAGGAGCTTCGATCGAAATTGCGCGGCAGCATCGCCACGACATCGACCAATGCACCGATCACCACCAGCTATCACTGAGCCGGGCAGCAGGGTGCGCCGCATTCTCGCACAACGGACGCGCCTCTCGGCTTGGCTTGCGATCGTGGCTTGGGCGATGACCACCTCTGTCGCGAGCGCCGACAGCGTGGCGCGCGGATCGGCCGCCTTCCATCGCGGCGACTATGTCCGGGCGGCTCGGGAGCTCGCGCCGGCCGCCGAGCGCGGCAATGCGCGCGCCCTCGGCATGCTCGGCTTCTTGTATGAGCACGGCTTCGGCGTGCCGCAGGCCTATGCAGCCGCCGCCGACTGCTACTATCGCGGCGCCGTGCAGGGCGACCCGTTTGCGCAAGCCCAGCTCGGCCTGATGTACGACAAGGGTCACGGCGTTCCGACAGATTTCGTGCTGGCCTACAAATGGCTCAATCTGGCCGCGGCCCGCTCGAACGGGCGGCAGCGCGATGCCTATCTCCGGTTCCGCGATGCGGTCGCATCCAAGCTCTCGACCTATGAGATCATTGCCGGTCAGCGGTTTGCACTGGAATGGGCCCCCGATCGGCCGGCGCCGGACGTGCACCTGACCGTCAAGTAATCGCGGCTTACGTGGACTTGCGCACGAGGCTCGCCGACACTGGCCTCGCTCGCACCTTGCGCCGCCGCAACCGGCGCCAGCCGATCACGATCCCGCTGATCGAGATAATCGTGCCAGCCGCCGATAGCAGCCACACCACGACGTCGCGCGCCGGCGAGATGCGTAGCAGCAGCGGGAAGTCGAGGCTGTGCAGCGCGTTGAACAGCCAGCGGTAGGACCGGCGGCTGTCGTCGCTGCGGTCGAGGATCTCGCCGGTGACGGGAGAGATGTGCAGCCAGGTGTGGGCGGGATCGTCGAAGCCGATCCGCAGTACCGGCAGCTCGCGTGTATGGTGCAGCGTGTACCAGTAGGCGTCGGGTTCATCGAGCTGCCGCGCTGATGTCATTGCAGCGCCGGGCATTGCGTGTCGGGCGGCAGCGATGATCTCGTCGCGCGAGAGGATCATCTGCGCACCGGTCACAGGGTCGGCGATGCTGCGGCCGCCGTTACCGTCGTCGAGCAACATCAACCCGTGTCCGCCGATCCAGACGAAGCGCGCCTCCACCGCCGGCATCGATGGCGACGACTGGAAGCCGGCGACGATGTCGGGCGTGTCATGGCCGCTATAGCCGACCGCGATCTCGCGGGTGACGCCGCGACCGGAGAACGCGCCGCCGGGATTGAGCGACAGCCAGCCGCTGAACATCCAGGTCAAGACGCAGATGCCGCCGATCAGGCCGGCGATGTGATGCCAGGCCATCCAGCCGCGATAGGGCGAGACGGCGCCGCTCGCGTAGCGGCGCGTCAGCCGCAGGCGCAAAATGCCGATCCAGAAGCCGGTGACCGCGACGACAAGACAGACCCCCGAGATCCACAGCACCACATCCCGCCACAGCGGGCCCTCCTTGCGCAACACGGTCGGATAGATCCAGTGCGGGATCGAACCAAGCCAGTTCCAGATGCGCTCGGGACGCGTGGTGTCGAGCGCGATCTCGCCGCTGCGCGATGAGACATAGAGCTCGGTGCCATCAGGGTCGCCGAGGCCGATCAGATAGAGCGGCCGCAACGGATCGAAGCGCGCCGTGACCGACCATTGGTCGCGCGTCACGGTGTCGAGCAGTTGGGGTTGCACCGCGCGCGGATGATGGCGTGCGATGGCCAGCGCCTGGTCCGGCGTGATGCGGTCGATCACGCTGCCATCGGTCGCCGAAATCGTGATCGTCCCTCCCTTCCACCCGGTGACGCGATAGACGGGCGTGTCGCCCATCATCGCGAGCCGCAAGTCACGCGGATAACGCTCCACGTCCGCGATCGCCATCGCGCGATCGGGTGCGAGCTGCACCTTATTCCAAGGAATGACAGGGAGCGCGGCGAGGCGCTCGCTGTCGGTGAGGCGCGGAAAGGCCACGTACATCATGACGAGGCCGGTGATGAACCACATCGCGAACAGGAGACACGTCGCAATGCCGATCCAGCGATGGACGATATAGAGCCACCGCCGCCCGCGCCGGATCACAGCGTTGCGCATGGTCAGAACTTCACGTTGACGGACAATTCGGCCGTGCGCGGCATGCCGAGCAGCCACTGCCCCGTGCCGTTCGAGGTCACCGCGTAGACCTTGTCGAACAGATTGTAGAGGCGGAACGCGACCGTGGTTCGGTCATCCGGCTTCCACTTGACGCCGCCATTGACCACGTTGTAGCCCGGCCGCAGCTGGGTGTTGGCGAGATCGGAGTACATCGCACCGACGATCTGCACGCCGCCATAGACCGACCAGTTGGGCGCGAAATCCCACGTCAGCCAGACGTTCGAGACCTGCTGCGGCACGTTAACCGGGACATTGCCGTTGAAGCTGACGATCTTGCCACCGACCACCTGGCTGTTGTTGTCGTATCTGGCGCGCAGCAGCGCAAGATTGGCGTCGACGCGCCAGCCGTCGCTCAGCGCGAACCCGATCGATCCTTCGACCCCGCGCGATGATTGCTGGCCGATCTGCAAAGCCAGGCCGCCGGTGGGATTGCCGGGATCGGGAATCGTGAGCCCGGTCTTGACGATCTCGTAGGCGGCCAGCGTCCACTCGCCGCGGCCGTCCCAGAACGCCTGCTTGACCCCGATCTCGGTCTGCTTGCCGGTCGCAAGCTGGAAGGTTTTTTGCGTCGTCGACAGCGAGATCAGATTGCTGACCGGATCGACGCCGACCGCATACTGACCGTAGAACGCGAGGTTCTTGATCGGCTCGTAAACGAGGCCGGCGCGCCAGCTCGTGCCCGATAGCGTCGTCTCAAAACTGTTTGCCGGCGTCTTGTAGTCGGTGCGGTCGACCTCGGGGCGGTCATACCTGACCCCGGTGACGAGCGACAATTGATCGGTCAGCGAGAGCCGATCCTCGGCGAACAGCGCGTATTGATTGACGATCGCGTTGAAGCCCGGCGTGGTCGCCGTCGTCGTCGCGAAGAACGATCCCGGATCGAACACGTAGGGATTGACCGACGACGCGCCGCCATAGGGCGAGTTGTTGATATGGGTGAAGTCGATCCGGTTGACGTCGAACCCGGCGACGACCTGGTTCGCAAGTCCGAATACGTGACCGCTGACGGTCGTATCCATCCGGTTGCCGAGCTGCTTCTGGTCGTGGAAGATCTCGATATAGCTCGTGCGATCGATCAGCTGGGTCTTCGGATTCCAGGTGTAGTTCTCGATGTCGCGCCAGTGCCGCTCGCTGGTCAGGTAATACAGCGTGTTGTTGACCTTGATGCCGTCGGCGACATCCCACTCGGTCTTGAACCGGGTCCAGCTGTCCTGATAGCGGATCGCGCTGTCCGATGCGTTGTAGTTCTTGAAGCGCAGCGCGTCCTGGATCGAGCCGTTGATCAGCGGCGTACCAAAATAACGCGACGGACTGCGGTCGCCGTAATCCTCCGACAGCGTGAAGGCGAGATTGTCCGACGCCTGCACCCGCACGGCGGCGGAGACCACCGCATTCGAGGTCTTGTCGCGATCGACCCAGCCGTCCGACATGTTGCCGGTGGCGTTGACGCGGTACGACACATTGGGATTGATCGGACCGGTGCTGTCCACCGAGAGCCGCCGCGTCATGTTGCTGTCGAGCGAGACCTCGGCCTCGTTATAAGGCGTATTGAGGGGTTTCTTCGGAATCACGTTGATGACGCCGCCGATCGCGCCCTCGCCGTATAGCACCGAGGCCGGCCCGCGCAGCACCTCGATGCGCTGCGTCGACCAGGTGTCGTAGGGGAACGTCAGCGTGCCGGAGCCGATATAGAAACGCGTGCCGTCATACAGCGTCATCACCGAGTTGCTGCCGGAAAAGCCGCGGGTGCTGAACGACAGGCCGCCATTGCCGGGCGCCGGCGTTGCGATGAAGCCGGCCGCGTCCTGGGTGACGGCATCGAGCACATTATGCTGGCCGCGTTCGGCGATGGTCTGCGCCGTGATGATCTCGACGCTGGCGGGCGTCTGCAGCGGCGTCAGATTGAGCCGGCTGCCGGTGCCGCCCTGCGTGGTGGCGTTGAGCGTCGGCGATGCCGATCCCGAAGCGCCTGACGCCGCGGCGCGCGGCGTGTTGCTGGCTGGTGCGGCCGTCGCGGGCCTTGGCCGCGGCCGCGCCGCGGCGGCCACGTCACGGCTGCGCACCGCAGGCTTCGGCTTTGCCGCAGCGAAAGGCGCGACCTCGATCGGATCGAGCCTGGTTGGAGGAGGTGTTTGTGCCGAGCCTTCGGCCGGCAGCAGCAGCGATGACAGGGAGCAGAGAAGACCGAGGCGCCATTTGCGCGCAACGGGAGAGGACGGAGACATGAAAGGACTCGCGGTAACGTGGCACGTCACCGCGAACGCGGACTGGCGCATTGCCCACAAGGCAGTGCTCCGATCCCACCAGGACGCCCCCGCCCGATGTGCTCGCGTGTGACCACGACTGACGGCAGGTCTCCTGGCTCACGGGTCATCGCCTGTCGACGCCTTCCCGGGCCTGATAGCCCAGTGGCAAATTGACGAAAGGCTCGCCGTTTACAGTTGCGGGGACAGCTGCGGCATTGGGGTTACCCTCGCACCGCATTCCCTTTTGATCCCCGAAGGGAACCGTCGGCAAAAACGATAGGTGGTGGCGGCAGGGCTGTCAATTCGATGCGATTGTCGCACACATGCTTTGCGGGATGGTGCTGCGGCGATGACACAGCGATGTCATGGCTGACGCAGAGACTTCCTAGACCCGTCATCCTGAGGAGCCGCGAAGCGGCGTCTCGAAGGATCGACGGCCACCAGCCGGGCCGTCGACCCTTCGAGACGCGCTACGCGCTCCTCAGGGTGACGGATCACTCGACGCATCCCTCCATCACCTCATCAATCTCCGCTCGCGAGAGCGCACCCATCTCGGCGATGAACACGATGCGCGTGCGCGGCACGCCGGGCGACGGCACGCCGCCCGCAGCCAAGGTCGCGCGGCCGCCGGCGAGTTGAAACACCGTCAGCCGCCCGGGCTGCTCCACCGTCTCGAACAATCCCTTCGCCCGCGCCAGCTTCGGCGCCAGTCTGCCGATCGCCTGCTGCAGGCGCAGCAGCACGACGGGCCGCTCCGAGGTCCAGCTCAGCGTCTCGAAGCGATCGGACACCGGCCGTCGCGGCGCGGTCTCGCGCGGCGCCGGCACATGATCGAGATCCGCCGGAAACAGCAGCGCGGCCGGCACCTCGCCATGCAACGCATCAACCACCACGGCCGCGGGACGAATCGCGCGCAACGCGTCGCGGATCGCGGCGCACGCGGCGGCATCGGCCAGATCGACCTTGCTCAGCGCCACCACGTCCGCCGCCCGCAGCTGCGAGCGCAGCAGCGCATCGTTCAGCATCGCCGCAGGCTGCGTTGCATCGACCACGCACAGCACGGTCTCCAGCGGCGCCTCCTTCCAGATCACGGGATCCATCAGGTTGCGCACGATGTCGGCGGGATCGGCGATCCCGCTGGTCTCGATCACGATGAATTCGGGACGCGGATCACGCCGCAGCAGCGTGGCGAGGGTGCGCAGCAGGTCACCCTCCAGCGTGCAGCAGATGCAGCCGTTGCTCAGGCTGACCACGCCGTCGCTGGCGCCCGCGATCAGCTCCGCGTCGATATTGATCGCACCGAAATCGTTGACCACGGCGGCGATGCGCCGCCCTTGCGCATGCGCCAGCAGATGGTTGACGACCGTGGTCTTGCCCGCCCCGAGGAAGCCCGCGACCAGCAGGATCGGGACCGGCACCTCAGCCCCCGGCGACGGGCCGGCGCACCGGCCGGCCGGGACGCGCCGCGACATCGAGCACACCATCGCTGATCAGCGGCTGGCCGCTGACCACGAGATGCCGCACGCCCTCCGCCGGACGATTCATCGCGGAGAAGGTCGCGCGATCGCTCAGCGTCTCGAAGTCGAAGACCACGACATCGGCGTCGGCGCCGACCTGCAGCCTGCCCTTGGCCCGCATCGCCGGCGTGCTCGCCGACAGGATCTCGGCCGGGATCAGCGCGCATTTGCGGATGCCCTCGAGCAGCGACACTTTCTTGCGCTCGCGCACCCATTCGCGGATGAAGCGGGTGAAACAGCCCGCCGAACGCGGATGCGAGGTGGCATCGTCGGGCAGCGGCCAGGCGTCGCCGGTGTAGGGGCGGCCGTCCGACAGCGTCCACGGCATCGCATCGGAGGCGATCGCGCCGCCCGGATACAGCACCGCCATGTCGAGCAGATCGCGATGATGCGCGTTGTTCTCGATGTCGAGCACGTGCCACAGCACCAAGGTCGAGGGCTCTTCGGCCTGTGCCGCCAGCAACTCCTCGCGGCTGCCGAAACGGTGACCATCGGTCACGCGCTGCACCGAATCATAACCGAGGCCGTTGCGCTCCTCGAACTTCGGATCGCTGAAGAAGGTCGCCGCCAGCACGGTCGAGCCGGTTCCGTAGGGATAGGCCTCCACCGTGATCGGCAGGCCCTGCGCCTGCGCTTTCGCGATCAGCGCAACACAGCGTTCGATATCCGTCTTGCTCGACGAGTTGAAATGACAGATGTGCATATGCGCGCCGGTGGCGCCGGCATACCCGATCAGGCGGATATAGGCCTCGGCCGCGCTCTCGGGATCGATCCGCGACATGTAGGCGACGTGGGTGAAGGTCGGCACCGCATGCGTGGCCGCGAGCTGGCACACCGCGGTCAATTCCTGCACGCCGGCGCCCGGCGCATAGGCGTTGAGAATGCCGATGCCGATACCGCCCTCGTTCAGGCCGATCGCGAGGCGGTCGAGGATGCCGCCGACCTCGCCTTCGGTCGCGACGTTTTCGATCCAGCGGCGATCGCGCATCGCGGCGCCAAACGATTCCAGCGAGCTTTCCGAATTCGAACCGGTCATCGCACCGATGCGCGCGAAGGCCCAGTTGGCGGCGGCGCCGTAGTTCAGCACCCTGCCCTTCTCGGCCTGGCGCTTGTACCAGGACGCGACCGGCAGCACGCCGGCCTCGAGGTCGAGCGAGGTCGTCACCCCGTCGAAGGCCTGCATGCGGTCGGCCGGAATGGTCTGGCCATGCGCGTGCAGGTCGATGAAACCCGGCGCCACCACGAGCCCGGTCGCGTCGATCTGCCGCTCGGCGCCGCCGAGGCCGCTGCCGACCGCGGCGATCTTGCCGTCGACCACAGCCACATCGCCGATCGCGTCCATCCCGCTGGCCGGATCCACCACCCGGCCGCCGCTGATCACCAAGCCACCCATCTCGCCACTCCCCGCATTCCGAAACCGACCGGTCTCCTGTCGAGCACAGAGAAGCGCATCGCACTGATCGCAGCAAGCCGGCCAGGGTTGTGGCGACATGCTGTGACGGAATATCCGCCGCGCCGTGATGGCGATTGCAGAGTGAGGCCCTTCCTACGTTCCGGTTGCACGCCGCGACGGCAGCCCGCGCCAGAGATCGGGGCCGGGCTTCACGCGGCTCGCCACGAGTTTCGGCGGCGTGCGGTCGTTGGCGATCGCCGCCTCGACCGCGCGCTTGAGCCTGACATTGTCGATCTGCGCCAGGAACCGCCGGATGACGGCATCCTGATCCGCGCTTTGACCGGAGATCGCCGCGCACAGCTCTGCGGTCGTCCTGCGGAAGAAGTGGAAGGCGTCATCGGCCGCGCTGCCCAGCCGGTCGACCTCGCCGGCCACACCGAGCGCGTGCATCCGATCGTCGTCGTCAAGCGTCACTGCGAAGCGCAGCACGGCAAGCTGCCAGGCACAAAGCAGCTTGCTCTCCGGTTCGGTCGCATTCTCGCGCATCAGTCGAACACCCCGCGCGCCGGACCTCGTTCGGCTGTCGAGGGAGGTCGGGCGCGGCGCGACTATCGTTGCGCGGGAATAGATTTTCGAGGGGAGCGCGCGCCCGATCGCATAGGAATCGCATAGGCGGAGCGCGCCGAGGCCCAATTCGCTCAAATCCCCTCGAACTGCAGCCGCGCCAGCCGGGCGTAGAGGCCGCCCGCGGCGACCAGTTCGGCGTGGGTGCCCTGCTCGACGATCCTGCCCTGGTCCATCACCAGGATGCGGTCGCAGGACAAGACGGTCGCCAGCCGATGCGCGATCACCAGCGTGGTGCGGTGGCGCATCAACTCCTCCAGCGCGGTCTGCACCAGCGTCTCGCTCTCGGCGTCGAGCGCCGAGGTCGCCTCGTCGAGCAGCAGCAGCGGCGCATCGCGCAGAATCGCGCGCGCGATCGCGATGCGCTGGCGCTGGCCGCCGGACAGCGTCACGCCGCGCTCGCCGAGCTGGGCGTCGAAGCCTTCGGGCAGGCGGCGCAGGAATTCAGTGGCATGGGCGAGATCGGCGGCGCGCTCGACCTCGGCATCGGTGGCATCGGGCCGGCCGAACCGGATGTTCTCGCGGGCGCTTGCGGCAAACACCACGGAATCCTGTGGCACCAGCGCGATGCGCGCGCGCGCCTCGGCCGGATCGGCCTGCCGGATCGGAACTCCGTCGAGCGAGATCGTACCGGACGTCGGATCGTAGAAGCGCAGCAGCAGATGGAACAGCGTGCTCTTGCCGGCGCCGGACGGACCGACGATCGCGACCTTTTCACCTGATCGCACCGCCAGCGACACGCCGTCGACCGCGAGCGCGTTGGGCCGGGTCGGATAGGCGAAGCTGACATTGTCGAAGCCGACATCGCCGCGCGCCGGCTGCGGCAGCGCGCGCGGCGATGCGGGCGCCGCGATCTGCGGCCTGACGCGCAGTATCTCGAACAGCCGCTCGGCGGCGCCCGATGCGGCCGAGACCTCGCCCCAGACCTCGCTGAGCTGGCCGAGGCCGCTCGCGGCGAACGCCGTGTAGAGAATGAACTGGCCGAGCCGGCCCGGACTGATGGTTCCGACCAGCACGTCATGCGAGCCGACCCAGAGGATCACGACGACGCTGGCGAACACGATGAAGATGACGATCAGCGTCAGCACCGCGCGCGCCTTGGTCGAGCTGCGCGCGGCCTGATAGGCCTGCTCGACCTCGCCGGCAAAACGCGTCCTGGCGAGCCGCTCGCCGGTATAGGCCTGCACGGTGCGGATCGCATTGACCAGCTCCGAGGCATAGGCGCTGGCATCGGCCAGCGTATCCTGGGCGGTGCGCGACAGCCGCCGCACCCAGCGGCCGAACGCCACCAGCGGAATCACAATGATCGGGATCGCGAGCAACACGAAGCCGGACAGCCGCGGGCTGGTGATCACCATCATCGCGGCGGCACCGAAGAACAGCATCAGATTGCGCAGCGCGATCGACACCGAGGCGCCGACCGCGGACTTGATCTGCGTGGTGTCGGCGGTGAGCCGCGACACCAATTCGCCTGACCGCGCGGAATCGAAGAACGAGGGCGACAGCGAAATCAGATGCGCGAACACGTCGCGCCGGAGATCGGCGACGATGCGTTCGCCGATCGTCATCACGAGGTAGTAGCGCGAGGCGCTGGCACAGGCGAGCACCGCGACGACCGCGATCATCACGCTGAAATAACTGTTGATCATCGCGATGCCTTCGGGCGTGAAGCCCATGTCGATCATCCGCCGCACCGCGACCGGCACGATCAGCGTGGTGATCGCGGCGATCGTCAGCGAGATCAACGCGAGGATCGCCCGGCCCTTGTAGCGCGCCACATAGGGCGCGAGCGCAAGCAACGGCCGCAACCGGGCACGGCTCTTCGCCGGCTCCGTGATCTGGCTCTCGATGAAGGCTTCCTCATCGAGCAACGCGTCGCGCGGGGGCTGCGGGGCGCCGCGCGGGGTCTCAAGCTGTTCGGCTACGCTCATCAATCTAGACCGGTTCTATCGCCCCCCACATAGGCCCGCCGACCCCCCGCTGGCAAATCCGGTAAAGTCCCAATCCGGTGATGGGCTTAGGCCCTTTCTTGGCTTGTTTTGGCGGGCTCCATGGGTTATAGACCCGCGCAAATCCCGTATTCCAGACATCTTGAGACGGGCGCCGGCGCGCCGAAGGAACTGTCATGAAAGCCGATATTCATCCGAATTATCATACGATTAAGGTCGTCATGACCGACGGCACCGAGTACCTGACCCGCTCGACCTGGGGCAAGGAAGGCGACACGCTGAACCTCGACATCGACCCCAAGTCGCACCCGGCCTGGACCGGCGGCACCCAGCAGCTGATGGACCGCGGTGGCCGCGTCTCGCGTTTCCAGAAGAAGTTTTCGGGCTTCCTCAAGAAGGACTAAAGTCCGCTTCGCAATCGCCCCGGCGATCACACGCAAAACGCCCCCGTCACGGGGGCGTTTTTGTTTTTGGGGCTGGTGCAGATCGGCGGGCTGAACGAGCCCGCGATCCTTTCGATGGGTCGTCCTGGCAAAGGCCAGGACGACAGCAAATGTGTGGCACGGCCTCCATCCACAATCGTCGTCCCTGCCTAGTGCGCAATTGCGCACGGGAGCAGGGACCCATAACCACAGGGTCGTGTTGTTGAAGAGGGCTGCGGCCCCAGCGTCGCGCAACTACTCTCACTTGTGGTTATGGGTCCCGGGTCAAGCCCGGGACGACACTGAATGTGTGGCTCGACTTTCGACGATGTCCGCTTCGCTCCAACACCGATCACCCCTGTGCGACCCAGCAATGTCGCGATCGGCCAGGAGCTGACGCATGCAGCTTCCCGCCGACCGGAGTCATTTCGTGAGCAAGGCAATCGCCTATTCGCGGCTATGAACCGGCCTTGATCACCTGCGGCACTTTCCAGCTTCCGTCGATGATCGAAGGCGCAGTGTCCTTGGGCCAGTACATTCGCAGCATCAGGACAAAATCGCCCTTGGGCGCCGGCAGCCAGTTCGACTCCTTGTCAGCACCCGGCGACTCGTTCTGGAAGTAGAGGGTCAGCGAGCCGTCCGGATTGAACTTCGGATTGTCGCGCATGCTGACGGTGAACCTGTTCAGCGGATTGGGAACGAACCACCAGCCCTGGTCGATCATGTACATGGTGAACGACCAGAAGCCGTTGACGGGCGGTGTCGCATCCTTTGCAAACGTCAATGTGTATTTGTTCGCACCGCTCAGCTTCTGTCCGGTCGAGTCCTTCTCGGTATTCGGATAGACCGCGTCACGCTCCTGATTTGCGGGCCAACCGAAGGCCGCCACCACTGCGCGCTTCATGTAATCGGAGGGACCGTAGGTGCCGAGACCCTTCGTGATCGACCAGCCGTCGACGATCCCACCCAGGTTCTCTTTGTTGGCCTCGATTTTCTTCAGAGCGATATTGGGAATGTCTTTCAGCGCTTCCTGTACTGCCGGATCGAGCTTGCTCATCTCGAACGGCTTCCCGGGCACGATCCCGATCTTCGCCATGCTTGCGAGCATCGGTGCATCCGCCGCGGCGGCAGGTGCCGTGGAAGCCATGAGCTTGGCCATCAGATTGAAGTACCCTTCCGTTCCCATGGCGAGAATGACCGTCTGCGGCTTGTCGGTCATGCTGAAGCCCGGATTGGGATTCACCGGAGGCGCGACCGGCGTGTATGGCTTGCCCCACGACGAAAGCGGCGTGATCTTGTATTGCGCCTGTAGCGCGTTGACGGCCTTGTAGTCGGCCTCTGTGCCGTCCGCATAGGTGCGACCGAGAATGACCATGTTGCGCGTCGCCATCGGGAAATGCTTCATGTCCGCCGGCACTTCGCCCTTCCAGCCCGGGCCGGTGAAGAGGTAGTTCGCGGCCTTGCCGCCGGCCGTCCGCTTGCTCGGCGAGTGCTCGGAATCCGACATCCACAGATCGGTGATCTCAAAAAGATAGAAGCGATCGCCCATATCCGGATGACTGAATACCTGCGGCTCGGTAAGGTCGAGCCAGGCAACGGAATACAGCGTATCGGCATTGGGCGCGGAAACGCCACGATAGTCCGCAGGCGGATAGCGAGGAACGTTGACGAACTGACCCGTGGGACTTGTGAACCCCTCGACCTTGGGCACGTTGCTCATCTGCACGCGGGTTACTTCAGTCGTGATCAACGAATAACCGTAAACATAAGCATCGACGGCAATCTGCTGGGCTTCCGCGGGCGATACGGATTGCGCGCTTGCCGGTGCAGTCGCTGTGAAGCACGTCGATACGGCAAGGGTAATGGCGAGAAGAGAACGTCGATCAATCGCGTTCATGAATCCACCTCTTTGCTTTTTTCCGATGCAAAGCTCGGCGCCGGTAATCGGCCCCGCTGAGCACTGAAGCAAATTCATCGAACATCGGCGCAGATGAACGCCGATTGATTCAGATCAACGACATCCGATTTGGGTCAAAGGGCGAATATCGGCAAGAGCCGTTCGAGTTCACTTTGGGCCATGAGCGGACATTGATTGGCCTTCCGCGTTCTCCGGAAAACGGGATAGGCTGCGCCTATGCCGTCCGTGTCCAATTGTTGTGGAGGGACTGGCCAGAAACCTCGCCGCCGAAATTTCCGCGTCTCGCCGCGGGGCTGGCCAGATTGTGCTCCCGACGCCGCAGAACCAGGCACTCATTTCCGCGCGCAAGATTTCGCGTCGACGGACCAACCCAGGACAGGAGAACCAGACATGGCCGCCTTTCAAGAGGTTTTCCGCCGCTCCGGCATCGATGAGCGCCGCAGCCCGCCGGGGATGGTGGTGCCGTTCGGGGGCTCCAACATCGTGGCGCTGATCGACCCCGGAAGAAAGCTCAAAGTCGATCCTAACCCCCATGCCCTCGGGATCAGGGAGATCGATGGCGCCGATACCCTTAGACGCGTCATGCAAGCCAGAGACACCTTCTCCGAACCCGATATCGATCCGCAGCTCAAGGCGGCGTCACTTCCCGCCACCTTCAATGGCGATGCACGGTTCTTCGAAATCAGTGGCCGGATCAAGCCGATTGGCTTTCCCGGCCTGGAGGTGGTGGCTCGGTCGGCCGGCCGGAAGATCGAAGCCAAGCTTCATGTCGCCGTGCTGCCAGAAATCAGGATCAAGGTGGCGTTCCGCAATGTCATGGTTCCGGGGAGCGGCGGCGCTCCGGCGTTTCACGCCAAGAAGCCCTGCAACGAACAAGACGAATTGCTGACGATGAACAATATATGGAGGCCGCAGGCCAACATCCGTTTCGAGCGGGTGCCAAGCGACTGGCTGGTCATCGACGACTCGCAGGCTGCCGTCAAACAGGAGCTCGCCAATGCCACTGGCATGAAGGATGCGAGCCTGGCGACCTTTCCCGATGTGATCGAGGTCGAGAAACTGAAGACCTTCTTCGTCAAACACAAGGCTCAGGGCGCCCATCTGACCATTTTCTGCGTCGATAAGCTTTTGTCCAATGGCTCCTTCCCCAATGGTTCATTTGCTCGATCGCTGGACCTTGCCTTCATCTGCTCGCAACGCGGGCCTAACACGTCTGCCCATGAAGCCGGGCATTTTCTCGGCTACTACTCGAAGAGCGCGAGCAAACCCTGGGACAGCCAGGGCCACACGCTGGAGATCGATCCGAAAACCGGAAAAGAAAACAGGGCGGAAGACATCAAGATGCTGATGCGCGGGGGAGGCGCCGGGTGGAAAATCCCGTTCAATCTCGTCAAGGAGTTCCGCGACTTCCCCGGCTAGCATCCGAAGATCAGACAGACGCTGGAAATCACTCCAGGCATCGAATGCCGCCATGACTGAGTTTTGCATTCAAATTCATCCTCGTCGATATCCTCAGTTGGACTTGGCCAACGTGCTTTCGCAGTTTGAGCACCTGTCCACTGACAAGAGCTGGATACGCCGCCGCTCAACAGAGCGCGGCCGTGACGGGCATGCCTACGTGAATTTGACGTTTGAAACCGATTACCCAAAGCTGTTTTGGCAGCTTCTGTACGAGCAATTCTATCAGACGACCGCTTTGGGACAGTTCATGCGGGCTGCGTCAATCGTTACCTGTGAAGGTCGGCGCGGTTGGGACGATTACCTGTTACTCCATCACTTCGACGCTGGCGTGAGCTGCGACCAGCTTCCCGAATGAATATCCGCTTCGGGTCAAACCGCACACATCACGCCGCGCCGTGATGTCTGCTTTGGGCCGTTGGTGACATCCGCTTAATGTCTTTTGCCGGCCAACGCGATGAGGAGTGCCTTTGATGTCGTCAGCGGGATGGGAGGCACTCCGGCAGTGGGGTGAAGACGTAACTCGCATCGAGCCGCTCACTGGCGGGGTCGCGAACGACGTATGGAGCGTGCGCATCCACGGGCACCGCGCGGTCGGTCGTCTCGGCACGAGGAGCGACGCTGATCTCGCGTGGGAGACCGAACTCCTCCAATACCTCGATCGTGAAGGTCTCACCGTGCCGGTGCCGATCCCGACGATAGACGGCCGGCTGTTCGCGGACGGTCTGGTGGTGATGACATATGTGGAGGGCGGACCGCCCGAGACTGAGGCCGACTGGCGTCGCGCGGCCGACACGCTCCGCCGGCTGCATCGGTCGACGGCGGGCTGGCCGCAGCGCCCGGGCTGGCGATCGTCGACCGACCTGCTGCACGCCGAGACCGGGACGAAGATCGACCTCGGCGCGATGCCATCTGAGGGCGTTGCCCGATGCCGAGCCGCGTGGGCGCGGCTCGCCGGACGTCAGACCTGCGTCGTGCACGGCGACCCCAATCCGCGCAACATCCGCGTGACCGCGGATCGGGTCGCGCTGATCGACTGGGACGAGTCGCATGTCGACGTCCCCGACCTCGATCTGGTGCTGCCCCACAATGCCGCCGGTCTCGCTAGCAGCGCGCACGACATCGCCGCGCAAGCGTCGGCCGCGTGGGAGGCCGCCGTCTGCTGGGACGACGCATACGCAATCAAGCGGCTTGCCGACGTTCGAGCGGTCTAGTGTGGACGTTTCGATCGCTTGAGCTCGGCGACCTTAAACTTCCCCGCGGCCTGCAGGCTGCTGCAAAGCCACCAGGCCCTGTTTCGGTACTCGCCCAGGAACCATTTGGTCTCGACGCAATCGACGTAGGATTTGTAGGTGAGGTTGTCTCGGCACGTCGACGAGAACGGTCCGTGGGTTTGTCCGCCCGTCGACTCGCTACACCCGACCCAAGGATCCTTGCCATGCGGGAGGCTCGATTCGCAGCCACCGTTGCAATTGCTGGCGACTTTCTCCAGCGCGGCAATCCTGCCCAGCACTGAATCCGGTGCCGGCGCACGAGCGGTTGACGATGACGTCTGGGTGGTTCTCGATCTGCGGTGAGATGCCCCTGTGGTCACCACCTGGGTCGGACGATTTGGCCTTGCCACCGGCTTCGGTGCCTCGACCGTGATGGACGGAAGCGGCTTGGCGGGGTCCGTTTGCGACGCTGCCGGGCCGCACAGCCAGACAGTTGACAACACAGCGACGGCTGAAGGCGCGACAAGGCTCGACGGCAATCTCATGACATGGCCCTCCCAAATCCGGGACGGAAATGCCGTCCCGACGAGCGCACGGTACCATACAGCCCGGGGTTGGCTACCTAGGGTTGAAGAAATATCTGCCGGTGCCTCGGGGTCGACATGGCGGCGAGAGAACGCCGACCGCTCGCGCCGTTCCGGCGTCTGCTCCTGGCCCAGGCTGTGTGAGAACCCCTGTAAGTTACAGGTCGAGAACGCCCGGCATCGGTTTAGCGGCTCGATCGGGGGACAAATGAAGGTTCTGAACCCTCTGGCGCCGTTACAAATGTCGCTTACGTC
>NZ_JBXEJO010000012.1:0-132474 GCF_056837965.1 Bradyrhizobium ferriligni | reverse complement strand
AGACCGCCAGTTCAACGGCCTGGCGCTTGTAGTCCTCTGTGAACGATCGACGTTGACGTTCTGGCATTCGACACCTCCGGGCTCCTTGAGCCTACTACAGGTGTCCACTCATTCGGAGGAGGTTCAATCGGACCAGCTTCGTGCTGTTCTTTGGGATAGGGTTCACAAACATCTAGACGCGGCAACCAGCTACAGTGATTACAGCACCCACTACTTAGAGAAGCCTTGGTCACAAATCCTCAAAGATGAACTTGTGATAGCCACCTTAGTTTAGTGACGTCTCCTGAAGATAATCAGTTTTTGGTCTGATTCTGGCTCTGCAGAATGTGTATTTCGGCTCGCGCCAAGTGCCGACGAAGTGCGGCAATTGCTTGAAGGTTCACCTCGAAAGCGATCGGGCCCATTTCCTTCGTCTCCAATAGAATGGCGGCATGTCCGTCGGAGCGCAACATCGTCTCCGAACCAGTCACATTCAGGATCACAAGGTTTCGGTTCATTTTCCCTCCCATTGAACCTGCGCCCGGCGAGGACGCTCTGTTGCTTGGACGTGGCCGTACTAGCTTCAGTTTAGGCCGCCCCTCTTCTCTAACAAAGCCGAATCAAAGAGGAGTTCATCGCTAGCCCTGATGCTCGCCAGCTCTATCGGATGTTGGCTGGTTGGATTGCGAGCCTTTCGTACTCATCCGGTGCCCGAGTGCTGAGTTCCGATAGGCTGGCGATGGTCAATAAACCTGCATCCGCTCGCGCAAGACATTCGGCTGACTTCACGCGGCTTGTAGGTATCTACGGTCCTGCTGGCAAAAACGACGTCAATGAACAGATGCCTTCACTTGTGTCGTTAGGTCCGCTGAACCGTGGTTGTGATATCGGCGTTTATTGTGCTCGCGGCCAGATCGAGGTCGAGCGAAGGTAACGCGGCCAAACGCATTGCCGATCTGATTGAACGCTATACATTACACCACGGCTTCGAGGTGCCCGCAAATGGCCCGATGGCATGCGCAGGCGTATTGCGGACGAAGTGCCGAAATGGCGCGGCATCATCGCAAAGGCGGGAATCAAGCCGGTCTGAGCAGATCAACATTGCGCGACACGCACAGCGTGTGATCTTGCGAGCACTAGTCAGCATCCCTAGGCTCCCCCTCCATAACAAAACACCAGGGAGGCGATCGTTATGACCACAAGGCGGGATTTCCTCAAAGCGGGAGCAACGGCGACGGCAGGCATCGTGTTCTGCGGCTGCGGGCTCGTCCACAACGCGAGTGCGCAGCAATCGCGCCAGCAGTTGCCAATCACGATCAACGGCAAACGTGTCAAGACGATCGACATTCACTCGCATTGCCATTTCCGCGAGGCGGGCGCGCTGCTCGGCGCGGACGCCGGAAAATATCAACTGCCGCCGGTCAACGGCGCCTCCGAGGCCTTTGTCGAGATCGACAAGCGGCTGGCTGCGATGGACGCGCAGGCCGTCGACATGGAGGTGCTTTCGATCAATCCGTTCTGGTACGACCGCGACCGCGACCTCGCCGCGCAGATCGTGAAGATCCAGAATGAAAAGCTCGCCGAACTCTGTGCCTCGAAGCCCGACCGGTTCGCAGCTTTCGCCTCGCTGACGCTGCAGGCACCGGCCCTTGCGGTGCAGGAGCTGGAGACGGCTGTGAAAAGGCAGGGGCTGAAGGGCGCGGCGATCGGCGGTGTCGTCGACGGCGTCGAATTCTCAAATCCGAAGTTTCATCCGGTCTGGGCCAAGGCCGAGGAACTCGGTGTCCCCCTGTTCATCCATCCGCAGGGCGTGCCCGAGCTCAACAAGCGGCTCTCCGGCAATGGGTGGCTTGGCAACACGATCGGCAATCCGCTCGAGACCACGATCGCACTCTCCCATTTGATCTTCGAGGGCACGCTCGATCGCTTCCCGGGACTGAGAATCATCGCCGCACATGGCGGCGGTTATCTCGGCTCGTATGCCGACCGCTCGGACCATGCCTGTCTGGTTGGACCCAAGGGATGCAATCCGGAGATCAAGCTCCAGAAGGCGCCGGCGGAATATCTCAAACAGATTTATTTCGACTCTCTGATCTTCACGCCGGAGGCGATCAGGCACCTCGCCGCCCAGGTCGGCGCCGGCCAGATCGTGTTGGGAAGCGACTATCCCTATCCATGGCAACTGGCACCGGTCGACCACATCTTCGCCTCGTCGTCGCTGAGCGACGATGACAAGGCCAATATTCTCGGGCGGACCGCAGCAAAGCTGCTTGGAGTAGCCGCGTGAGGACGGCTTGCTGTTGGACAAGCGGCTGTCGTCGCGCCTTGCGCGACGACGGCATCAACGATCAGTAGGCGTTCACCGTCCGGATCTCGCTGCCCGGCCGCACCGTTGGTGCCACCTGCGCGATATTGGGCATCGGATCGGTGTAGACGGCGTCGGTTCCGACGAACTCCGCTTGTGCCGCGTCCGATATCCATCTGACCGCCGCCGGATGACTGACCAGCATCCCGATCAGCGCAACGACGACAAGCACCGGCAGCGCGACAAGCTTGATGCTGAAGCTCTGGTAATTGTGCTGTGGATCCTGCCGTCGCTGGTCGAAAGAGCTGTGCATGGATTCCTCCATATTGTGCTCCCCTGACGCGTCACTTACCGCAGCGCACGCAAGGCCGATGTGAATGGCTTCACAGGCCTTGTTCAGCTCACCGTTTCGTGACATGCGCGACCGACCGGGCAGCCGGCGCGACTACTCGCCCTCGTTCGCCCCGGCGTCGACCAGCTCCTGGAGGGTCTCGCGCTTCAGCACGACGATCGCGCCATGCTCGAGCCTGACCCAACCGCGTATCGCCCACGCCCGGAGCTGCTTGTTGATGCTCTCGCGCGTCATCCCGACCATCTCGCTGATCTCCTGCTGGGTGATCGAGATGGTGCGTCCCTGCGGCTTGTGCTTGTCGCTCAGGCGCAGCAGCGCGCTGGCCAGACGGCCGGGCAGGTTCTGCAGGATGACCTGCTCGACCTGATCGCTGGTCCGGCGCAGTCTTTCGCAAAGCAGCTCGATGAACTTCATCGCAAGCGTCGGCTGGCTGCGCACGAATGGAATGAACTCGCGCCGGTCAATGACGAACAGCTCGCAATTAGTGTTTGCAGTGGCATCGGCCGTCCGCGACAAGCCGTCGAGCAGCGCGATCTCGCCGAATATCTCGCCGGCCTCGATCAGGTTCAAAATCGCGTTGCGACCATCCGGCGACGAGATGCTGATCTTGACCGTTCCCGAGATCACCGCAATCAGGCTGGTGCCTGGATCGCCCTTGGAAAAGATCGTCGTGCCCCGCTTCAGCGTGGTGTGCTTGGCGTAGCGGCAGAGCTGATCGAATGCCTCGGGCTCGAGATCGGCGAAATAGGGGTGCTTGCGCAACACCGACAGCTTGTTGTTCGAAAACAACGGCGCGCCGGAAGTTCGTTCTATGGGCGGCGCTCCGGTCATCGTGATCCAGACTGATTGTGTTGCGTTCAATCGGCCCGCCAGCACAGCGGACGCCGACAATACCATCGATCAATGAAAGCAGACAGAAGTATAGCCCCCCCGGGCCCCTACAGCAACAAAGGTCCGAGCCGGCGCAACGGGATAGAAGGCGTCCAAGGTACAATTTGGAATAAATCTGCGTCGATGCAACGCTCAATTGCAGCTGCGCGCTGCCCTTGATCTGATATGCCCGGCCCATCCGCGACGATCTCGCCTAGCAGGATCCCGTCTGTACGAGGGGTCAACGCGGCCAGCTCACAGCAGCTTGCCGTCTGGCCCAAAGAACGGATGCGGCCCGTCAAACTGACCGATCGGGACTTGGTGCGTGACCAAGTGTCCAAAATCCGGTCCCGGAAACCACGTGTGCAAGTGAAATGCTGGCGGTTCCACCTTCAACGATGGTTCGCGGAGCTGTCCGAGGTCCAGGTCGACCGCATGGTTCGGCGCGGGGCACAATGTCACAGGAATCCCGGCGAAGGAGGTCAGCATGGCACGATGGACGTGCCCGCAGCCAATCAAACGCACCCGCGGGTGACGCCTGACAATTGCTGCCAGCTCTGCGGCATTGAAAAGGTCCTGACGGTCCATGTGCCAGATGCCGCCCTTGAACGGCGGGTGATGCAGGAAAAGCAGCGCGGGCCGGTCTGCTGCCGCCAGTGTCGCGTCCAACCATTGCAGCGTCGACGGTTCGAGCATGCCGTGAGGCTTCCCGGCAACGCTTGAATCAAGCAGCAGCAGATCGAGGCCATTCACCTCGATCTGCTGGTCGAGCGGGCCTGTCGCGTGAGCATAGGGTGCAGCCGGAAACGCGCCGCGCATCCACGCACGCGAGTCGTGATTGCCGGGAATTCCGGCAAACGGAACGCGCAGCGGCGCGAGCAGTCGCTTGAGATAGTCGTATTCCTCGACCGACGGCGTATCGACAAGGTCGCCCGAGATGACGACGAAATCGGGCGCCGGCTCGAATGCGCTGAGCGCGGCGACGCAGCGTTCAAGCGCCTTCGCGGTATCGACCCGGCCATAGGCCAACGCTCCCGGAGGCTTGATGTGGAGGTCGGAAATCTGGGCGATAAGGACCGGTTTCGACGGCATCGATCAATCTCGTGGTTCGGAGGGAAGCAGACGAACAGCGTCGGGCGCAATCGAAAGTCCGACACGATCGCCGATCCTGGCTTGAATCGTGTTGGGAGCGTCGACATTGAGCGGCTTGCTCGATGCACCGCTCACGACGAGCCGCTGCCGGTCGCCGATGAAGCTGACGGAATCGACGATTCCCGAGAGCAAACCCGCGCCCGCCTCCGTCACGCGAATGATTTCGGGGCGGATCATGACGGTCGCGTTCGCGGTCGTCGCTCCACCCTCGATCGGCAGTCGCCCGCCGGGCAGGATCAATACGCCGTTCTCGACCGGAGCTTCCACAATGTTCGCCGCTCCGATGAACTCCGCCACAAACCGGTCCTTCGGCGCGAAGTAGACCTCGCGCGGCGTGCCGATCTGCGCGATTGCGCCTTTCCGCATCACGACAATCCGGTCGCCCAATTCCATGGCTTCGGCCTGATCGTGGGTGACATAGATCGTCGTGATCCCAAGCGCGCGCAATAGCCGGTTGAGCTCACTGCGCAGCCGGTCCCGCAGCGCGGCGTCGAGCGCGGTCAAGGGCTCGTCGAGCAGCAAGATGCCGGGCCGGATCGCGACAGCGCGCGCCAGTGCGACGCGCTGACGTTGGCCGCCCGAAAGCTGGTCGATGCGGCGATTCTCCAATCCCGTGATGTTCGTCAGAGCAACCAGTTCGGCCACCCGTGCGGCACGCTCGCCCCTGGCAACACCGCGGATCTTCAGCCCGTAGGCGATATTGTCCGCCACCGTCATGTTGGGGAACAGGGCGTAGGATTGGAACACCATCCCGACATTGCGCCGCTCGATCGGGACCGAAGTCATGTCCTTGCCGTCGAACAGGACCTTGCCGCCGACATCCGGCAGCTCGAGTCCTGCGATGATGCGCAGCATCGTGGTCTTGCCGCAGCCGGACGGCCCAAGCAGCACCAGCGTCTCGCCACGCGCAATGTCGAGGGTTGCAGGGTCGAGCGCGCGCGTGCCGTCGGCAAAGGTCTTGCCGCACGCCTCGATCCGCACCGCTGCGCCATGCCCGGCCGTACTCATCGCTTGTGATCCCTGTCGGCCAGCAGCTGCATCGCGACCAGCAGCGGAATGATCATCACGAAGAAGATCAGCGTATAGGCCGACGCCACTTCGAGCCGCATCGAGGCGTAGCTGTCGGCGAGCCCGATCGGCAGTGTCTTCGTCAACGGCGTATGCAGCATCCAGGTCAGGTTGAATTCGCCGAGCGACAGCGTGACCACCATCAGCGCGCCGGCGAGAATTCCCGGCAGTGCGTTCGGCACGATGACATCGCGGAAGCGCCGCCATGGCGACGCCCCGAGCGAGGCCGCCCCCTCATCCAGCGTCTTGATGTCCGCGGTCGCGAACACCGCCATGACCGACCGCACCATGAACGGCATGGTGAAGATCACATGGCCGACCAGGATGAACAGCCAGGAGCGGCGAAAGTCGCCGAAACTGCCATAGGCGAGCAGCAGTGCAAGCGCAATCGCAAGCCCTGGGATCGCCAAAGGCAACGTGATGATCTCCTCGACGATGCGCGCTAGCCGGCCTCCCCGCGCATGCAGCGCATAGGCTGCGGGAACGCCGACGAGCAGCGTGACGGCAAGGGTCGCGAATGCGATCACGAAGGAGAGCAGGATGGTGCCGGCATAGAGTTCCCAGACCTGCGCGACCCATTGCAGGGTCACGCCGGACTGGATGCCCCGGAAGTAATTGACGGTCACGCCGGCGGAGATCGACAGCCCTGCGGGAACCACCAGGAAGGCGGCAACGAGCAGCGTGAAGATGAACTGGCCGGTAAAGACCAAGCGATCGCGCATGCGTTCACCCGGCCGCCGCGACCGCGCTGCCGCTGAACGAGCGGGCGAGCGCGAGGATGAGCCAGGTGATCAGGCCAAGTCCCACCGACAGCGCGGCCGAGGTCGCGAAATTGGCGGCCAGCGTGAACTCGGTATAGATCAGCATCGGCAGCACGTCGATATTCGTTGCCAGCGTAAACGCAGTCCCGAAGGCCCCCATCGCCGTCGCAAATGCGATCGCACCGGACGCAACGAAGGCTGGCGCCAGCGCGGGCAGCACGACGTCGCGCTGCACCGCCCAGGGGCTGGCGCCGAGCGAACGCGCGGCCTCTTCCAGCCCGACGTCGAGCTTTTGCACGGCCGCCATGATGGTGAGGATCACGCGCGGGATCGAGAAGTAGAGATAGCCGAGGAACAACCCGTAGATCGAATAGGCGAAGACGAACTTCTCGCCGAAGATCCGGTTCGACAGATCGCCGATCAGCCCCTGCCGCCCCGCCAGTAGAATGATCATGAAACCGACCACCACGCCGGGAAACGCCAGCGGAAATGTCAGCATCGCGATCAGCACGGCCCGCCCGAAAAAGCGGTGCCGCTGCAGAAACATTCCGGCAATCGTCGCCACGATCAGCGTCACGACCGTCGTTGCCGCGGCGAGGAGCACGGTATTGATCAGCGTCGCGCGATAGCGGGCTTCGGTCAGGATGGCGAGATATCCGGCGAGACCGTGCGGTCCTTCGGCACCCGCGACCACCAGCCGTGCCATCGGCAGCAGGAAGAATGCCGTGGTCACGACCGCGAGCGGCAGCAGGCAGAGCCAAACGAAGGATTTTTGCGACATCGGAAGAATGGTGCCCCGGCGAAGGGCACCATATTGCCTCAGCGAACCTCGGCGAGATAGCGGTCGACGAAGGCTTTTTGCACGTTTTCCATCTCGCCCCAGTCGACGCTCTTGGCACGAGCATAGTCGCTGTCGGGGAGAAATTTCCCCTTCACGGAAGCCGGCAGTTCAATCGGGCGGGCCGGACGCAGATAGGCATTGGTCCAGATCGCCTGCCCCTTGTCGGACAAGAGATAGTCCATCACCTTCTTGGCCTTCTCCTTGTCGGGCGCGTTCTTCACGAGACCAACGACATAGGGAAACACCACCGACCCCTCGCAGGGAATCACAAACTCGAAGTTGCCCTTCTCCGAGTACTTCGCGCGATAGGCATTGAAGTCGTAATCGAACAGGATCGGCATCTCACCGGAGACGACGCGGGCGTACGACGTCTGCTTGGGTACGATCGGGTCGTTCTTGCGCAGCTCCTTGAAGAAGCTGATCGCCGGATCGAAGTTGCCTGGCGAGCCGCCGAGCGCCAGATTGACGGCGACCGCGCCGACATAACCGACCGCCGCCGACGACGGGTCGAGATAGCCGACCATCCCCTTGTAGTCGGGCTTCAGGAGATCCTTCCAGCAGGCAGGCACCGGCTTGCCGCCAAGCGCATCCTTGTTCACGAACAGGCCGAGCGTGCCGGAGTGGATCGTGGTCCAGTAGCCATCGGGGTCCTTGAGGCCGGCCGGGACCTGATCCCAATGCGCCGGCTTGTAGGGCTCGAGCGCATCCTGGGCCTTGGCCTTCATGCCGAAGGTCACGCCGAAATAGCCGATATCGCCGACCGGATTGCTCTTCTCGGCCAGGATCTGGGCCAGCGCCTGACCGGAATTCTTGTTGTCATGCGGGATATCGAAGTTGAGGTCCGCCTTGATCGCCTTCAGCATCGACGCCCAATCCGCCCATTCCGGCGGACAATTATAGCAGATCACGTCGGCCGCCTTGGCGGATTGCCACGGCGCGATCAGCGTCAGCGCCAGCAACGCAAGGACAAGGCGGACGGTCTTCATGGGAGGCTCCGGTGTGGGAGAGGATGCAATGAGGATTTCAACATCAACCGGGCGACCAAGTATAGGCCGCGTATGAATGTTTTGCGACGCGCTCGCTGCCGTGCAGCAAATGCAACGGCCCCGATGCCGACCATCGGGTGCTCGCGGCAACCACTGGTTTCGCGCTAGGCTGCCGGCCAAAAGAGGAAGCCCATGTACCAACCGCCCGGCGTCAAGACATCGCCCGATCTCCCCGTCCCAGACCTGATGACAGCCTGGGTCCTTGGTGACCCCGATCAGCTCCTGCTTCGCGAAAAGCCGACGCCGGTCCCCTCGCGTGCCGAGGTGCTGGTGCGCATCGACGCGGTTGCGATCTGCGCCACCGATCTCGAAATTATCCATGCCGGGTCGCCGGCAAGCATTGAGGGCGGCCTGCCCTTCAACAAGAACTTTACGCCGGGCCACGAGTACATGGGCACGGTCGCCGCACTCGGGCCGGACGTTGACGAATTCAGGATCGGCGAGCGGGTCAGCGTCGAAATCCACGCCGGCTGCGGCCAATGCAAACGCTGCCGCCAGGGCATGTACACGTCATGCCTCAACTATGGAAAGCCGGAGAAGGGCCACCGCGCCAACGGCTTTACGACCGACGGCGGATTCGCGGAGTACGCAGTCAACCACATCAATACGCTGGCGCGCGTACCGGATAGCATGAGCGACGCGGAGGCGACGCTCGTGGTGACCGCGGGCACGTCGATGTACGGCTTGACGGAATTGGGGGGATTGGTGGCCGGCGAGAGCGTCGTGGTGATCGGCCCGGGGCCGATCGGACTTCTCGCAGTTGCCGTGGCCAAGGCGCTTGGCGCAAGCCCGGTGATTCTGACCGGCACGCGCAACAAGCGGCTGGCGATCGGCCAGGAACTGGGGGCCGACCGCGTCATCAACATCAACGACGAAGACGCCGTTGCGGTCGTGAAGCAACTAACAGGGGGGATCGGCGCGGACTATGTCGTCGAATGTGCCGGCACCGAAGCGACACTCAACCAGGCCATTCACATGACCAATCGTGGCGGCAAGATCTGTCTGGCCGCCTTCCCGCACGAGGCCGCGACGCTGGACATCGCGCATCTTGTGCGAAACAACATCTACGCTTACGGAATCCGCGGCGAGGGCCGCAGCGCCACTCGCCGTGCCATGGAATTGATGGCAGCGAAGCGGTTCGACGCGACACGAATCCACACGCATACGTTTCCGCTGGCCGACCTGCCGACGGCGCTCAGATATGCGCGGGATCGCGTGGATGACGCGATCAAGGTCGTCGTCACCACTCCCAAGGCCGACGCGATCGCGCGCGCTGCGGAGTAATGTCCGTTCGCGCCGGCGGGAGACCGGGAAGCCCGCTCACACCGAACAATATCGTTCCTTGATCTCGTCGTCGGCCAGCAGGGCCTGCGCCGACGCCTGGTGCACCACCGCTCCCTGATCAAGGACGTAGGCACGATCGGCGATGCCAAGCGCGAGCTCGACGTTCTGCTCGACCAGCAGCACCGTCGTTCCCTGCGCCTTCATGTTGCGGAATAGCTCGAACATCTCGTCGACCAGGACCGGCATGATGCCCTCTGAAGGCTCATCCAGCATGATCAGGTCGGGCTTTGCGATCATCGCCCGCGCGATCGCCAGCATTTGCTGCTCGCCGCCGGACATCGTGACCGCCTCCTGGTCCATGCGCTCGGCCAGCCGTGGGAATACTCCTGCGATCTCGTCGATCAGCTCGGCTTCCCGCTTCTTGGCCGGCGACGCCACCAGCCCGAGCCGCAAATTTTCCCGGACCGACAATCCCTGTACAATGCGCCGCTCTTCGGGAACATAGGCAAGTCCGAGCGCGAAGCGCACATGCGCCGGCTGGCTCAGCAGCTCCTCGCCCTTGAAGGTCACCGAGCCGCGCGTTCGTCCCAACAACCCCATGATCGATTTCAGCGTCGTCGTCTTGCCGGCTCCATTGCGACCGATCAGGCAAACGATCTCGCCTTTGGTCACCTCGAGCGTGACGTCCTGCAGCGCGTGACTTGCGCCGTACCAGGCATTGAGCTTGCTGATCAGCAGCATTTGTCAATGCTCCCGCTGGCCGAGATAGACCCGCTTCACCGCCTCGTTCTGCCGGACCTCCTGCGGCGTTCCCTCGGCGAGAAGTTCTCCGTGGTGCAGCACGAGGATGCGATCGCTGATCCCGAGCACCAGCTTCATCTTGTGCTCGACGAGGATGACCGTACGCTCCTTTGCGAGCTTCACGATCAGATCCATCATGGTCCGGGTTTCCTCCGGGCTCATGCCGGCCGTCGGCTCGTCCAGCAACAACAACCGGGGTTGGCTGGCAAGCGCCATGCCGATTTCCAGCGCCCGCTGCTCGCCATGGGCCAGAGTCTTGGCGGCACGTTCGCGAGATTCCCACAATCCGACCAGGGCAAGCAGTTCGTCCGCCCGCTCGACCAGCTCGGTCAGCCGCGCGCGGGGACGCCAGATGTCGTATCTCGACACCAGCGCCTGCAGACCGACGCGGATGTTTTCACGGGTCGTCAGCTGCGGAAACACGCTGGTGATCTGAAAGGACTTTGCGATCCCCATATGCGCAAAGCGGTGCTGCGGCAGGCCGGTGACATCCCTGCCCTCGAATTCAACGCTGCCTTTGGTGGGCGAAAACGCACCGCACAGCAAATTGAAATAGGTGCTCTTACCGGCCCCGTTCGGACCAATAATGGAGGTGATCGCTCCTCTGGAAAAGTCCGCCGAGATATTGTTCAGCGCGACAAACTTCCCGAACGTCTTGCCGACGCCCCTGGTGCGCAGAATGATTTCTTTGGTTTGGCCTTCCGCGGCGCTCATCGCCTGCCTCGCGCGATCAGTGTGCCCCAGATGCCGGCGGGGAAGAACAGCACGCATGCAATGAAAATGGCGCCAACGATCAGTTGCCAGTGGACCGTCCACACCGATACCACGTTCTCCAGGACCAGGAAGACGGCAGCGCCGATCATCGGCCCGAAGAACGTTCCCATACCGCCCAGCAATGCGATCATCACGACCAGGCCCGACGTCTCGTAGTGCAGTATCTCGATCGGAACGATCGACAGATGCAAGGCCTGCAAGGCTCCCGCGAGACCGCAGAAGCCGCCAGACAAAACGAAGGTCAGCAATCGGGTCTTGGTGACGTCATAGCCCGACGCGCGGGCGCGCATCTCATTCTCCCGCACGGCCTCAATGACGGCGCCAAATGGCGAGGCAAGAATGCGCGACATCACGAAAAAAGCGGCAATCACGAAAGCCGCGATGACATAGTAACGGATCATCGGATTGATGAAGTCGAGCCGCAAGCCGAACAGATCGATGGTGCGGACGTTGATGCCGCGGAGGCCGTTTTCGCCACCGGTCAGATCAACCGCCTGATAGAAGAGGTAGTAGATACATTGCGACAGCGCCATCGTCACCATCGCGAAGTAGATACCGCGGGTCCTGATCGCGAGTACGCCAATCAACGATGCCATCAACAGGCCGCCGGCGATCCCGGCCGCGATGGCCGCATACCACGGCCAGCCAAAATGCACGATGGCGATGCCACAGAGGTAGGCACCGGTTCCGAACAGCGCCGCGTGACCAAACGACAGCAGACCTAGATAACCAAAGACGAGGTTGAAGCCAACGGCGTACAATCCATAGATCAGGATGTTCACCGCGAGGGCCGTGAACGGCATCACCAACGGAAAAATCAGGATCACCGCGGCCACAATGCTGGCGCGATGCCGCGTTGCGAATTCGTACCAACTGCCCGTCGTGGCACGAGGCTGTTTGATGGATTCGGTGGCTCCGGTCATCCCTGGCTCTCAGCTCATCAATCCGGCGCGGCCGAAGAAACCCTGGGGACGGACGATCAGGACGATCGCCATCAGGGCAAAGATCGAAACCTTGGCCATCTCGGGTGCAAACAGCGAAGTCATGCTGACCACCACACCGACGAGGAGGCCAGCGAGTACGGCGCCACCGATCGAACCCATGCCTCCTACGACCGTCACCACGAAAGCCTCGGCGAGAATCGTGCCGCCCATCTCGGGAATGACGCCTTGAAGCGGGGCAGCCAGCAGCCCGGCAAAGCCCGCAATCGCGGTGCCTATCCCGAACACAATCAACCAGACCTTGGAAACGTCGACCCCAAGGACGCGGGCGATTTGCGGATCGCGCGCGCCGGCGCGGATAATGAGTCCGAAGCTGGTTTTTTCCAGGAACAGCCAGAGCGCCAACAAGACGACGGCCGTCGCGCCGATCACGAACAGGCGGTAGAGCGGAAAATATCCGACACCGATGTTGACAGCCCCCTGCAGAAGCTCGGGCGTATCGAAGGGATAACCGGTCTTGCCGAAGGCAATGCGCACGCATTCGACCATGACGTAGCTCAGCCCGAAGGTCAGCAGCAGCGGATAATCAATGCCGCGGCCGTAGAGCGGCCGGATCAGCACGCGCTCGACGGCAAGGCCGAACAGCCCGATCAGAAGCGGTACCGCCAGCAAGCAGAGCCAGAAATTGCCGCCGATCGAGATCAGGTACAGCCCGACATAGGCGCCGACCATGTAGAAGGCGCCATGGGCGAAGTTGACGACGGTCAACATCCCGAAGATCAGCGAGAGGCCGATCGCAAACAGCACATAGATCGCGCCGAGCGCCAGCCCGGCGAATAGTTGCAGTGCAATCAGGTCAAAGCTCAGGCCCGCCATTTGTCCCCCTCAGCACGACGCGCACCGCCCCGCGGTGCGCGCCGGCGCATGGCTCAGCTCTTGTGGCCAAGCGCGTCGCAGCTACGCAGGTTCTTCTCGTCAGGCTCTTCGGTCGATAGAACCTCGAACACATCTGACTCGTTCTTCATGTCCTTGGACTTCGACTTGATCACGAGCACCGATTGCACCGACTGGTGATCGCATTTGCGATAGTATTGCGGCCCCTTGTAGTAGTCGTATTTCAGAGCCACCAACGCCGCGACGACCTTGTCGGTCTCCACGCTGCCCGCGCCCTTGACCGCCTCGAGCACCGTCCGAACACCGCCATAGCCGAGCGCGCCGTAGTCGGTAGGCAACTTGCCGTCATACATCTTGCGGAACGCGTCGTTGAACGCCTTGGTCGAGGCGAACTTGTCCTCGATGCCCCAATAGAACGAGCAGCCGCCGACGACGCCTTCGAATGCCTGAGGGCCCGCCGCAACGCGGCTGGCATGCGACAGCAGCGGCGCGATGATCTGGATTGATTTCTTGATGCCGAAGTCGGTTGCCTGTTTCAGTGCGATTTGCTGATCCCGGCCGAAATTGCTGATACAGAGAATATCGGGCTTCAGCGCCTGGAGACGCGGCAGCAGGGTCGAGAAATCAGTCGTCCCGAGCGGATGGCGAATGTCACCGAGATTCTCGATGTTGAATTGCTTGCCGACCTCGAGAAAGCCGCGAACCATCTCGTGACCGTAAGCATAGTCCGCCGTGAGAAACGCAACCTTCTTGCCGAATTTGGTGAAGGCGTAGCGACCGACCGCCCCTGACGTCATGTGCGGGTTCAGCGCTTCGTGGAACGTGTATTTGCTGAAATCTGCCGCCTCGTTGATGGCGTCGGACTGGCTGATCGAATTGAAGATGACGCCGCGCTCCTTGGTGACGTTGTTGATCGCGAGCTGAACCGCCGCGGACAGACTGCCGACGACGAAATTCACCTTCTCCTTCTCGACCAATTCCAGGGTTCGCGTCGCCGCCTCACCGGGATTCAGCTTGTCGTCGCGCACCACGAGCTCGGCCTTGCGGCCGTTGAGACCGCCGGCATCATTGAACTGGGCGACAGCAAGCTGGCCCGCCCGCACCTGGTCCTGGGCCTCGGCGCCGTATGGACCGGTCAAAGGAACCGGGAAGCCGATCTTGATCGGCGCTTCCTGGGCCTGAAGCAGATTGATGCGAAAAGGCGAGACGGCGAGAACGGCGCCGGCGCTTGCCGTCGTCAGCAGACGACGCCGTGATATCGATCCAGCTTTGGTGACCTTCTTCGTCATGACTATTCCTCCCCAAGAACTGTCTGCGTTTTGCTTATCGTATTATCGTTGCCCGGAACGTCTCCGCTCAGATCCGTCCCAAGGCGGTCAGGATAACCTGAGGCGTGAGAGGAATCTCGGTAATTGTTGCGCCAAACGGCCGGAGCGCGTCATTGACTGCGTTGGCCACCGCCGCTGCCGCGCCGGCCGTCCCCGCCTCCCCTGCCCCTTTGGCTCCCAGCTCCGATTCCTGCGTCGGAGACACCACGTGACCGACCTCGATATCGGGCATCTCGCCGGACATCGGGACCAGATAGTCCGCCATATTGGCATTGGTCAGCTGACCGCGTTCGTCGTAGATGCACTTCTCGAACAGCGCCGCGCCGAGCCCCTGCACGACCCCGCCCCGGATCTGCTCGTCGACCAGTTGCGGGTTGATGATGGTGCCGCAGTCTTCGACAACCCAATGCTTCAGCAGCTGAACGAACCCGGTCTCGGTATCGACCTCAAGCCATGAGGCCTGAACGCCGTTGGTGAACGCAAAGGGATATTGGCGTGGAACGAAATGCCGGGTCGCCATCAATTCGGGCTGGATGCCCGGCGGCAGGGTGTCCGGTCGAAAATAGACGATCCGCGCAAGCTCGTGCAGTTCGATGCGCGGCGCGCCGTCGGCAGTGTTGACGATACCGTTGTCGACGATATCGAGCTCGGCCGGCGTCGATTGCAGAATGGCCGCAGCGACATTCAGAATATTCTCTCGCAGGGCCTTGGCTGCCTGTAATGCAGCTTCGCCGCCGATGCCGGCACCGCGCGAGGCCCAGGTGCCACCGCCATAGGGCGTGTTGTCGGTGTCGCCCAGGATGACGCGAACGCGCTCCATCGAAACGCCAAGCACGCTGCCGACGATCTGGGCCGTCAGCGATTCTGACCCTTGCCCCTGTTCCGTGATGCTGGTCTGGCAGATCACCGACCCTTGCGCGTCGAGCCGGACCGCAACGCCGTCCTGCGATGAGATTTTCGCGCCGCCCACGCCGTAAAACGCAGCGCTGGGATTGGTCACCTCGATGAAGCTCGCGATTCCGATGCCTCGATGGACGTTTCTGGTGCGCAAGGCCGCTTGCTCAGCGCGCAACGCGTCGTAATCCATCATCTGAAGCAGCTTGGTCAACGAGGCTTGATGCGAGAGCTGCTCGAACTTCATGCCCGAGGGTGACGCACACGGATAGGCATCGTCGGCGATCAGATTGCGCCGCCGGATTTCGACGGGGTCCATGCCGATCTTCGCTGCCGCCAGATCGACCAGGCCCTCGGTGACCGAACAGGCGATCGGGTGTCCGACCGCCCGGTACTGGCACATCACGTTCTTGTTCTGGAAGACGACGCGCGCCCGCGCCCGATAGTTCGCCGTTGCATAGGGCCCGCCGACCAGATTGACCACCTGATTGGCCTCGATGGCGCTGGTGCGCGGATACATCGAATACGGGCCGATCCCCGTCAGATCGTCGATCTCGAAGGCCGTGATCGTACCGTCCGGCCTGACGCCGATCCGCCCCCTGCACCGATGATCGCGGGCGTGGATGTCCGTGTTGAAACTCTCGACGCGGTCGGCCACGAACTTGACCGGCCGGCGCAACAGCTTGGACAGCGCGTAGGTCGCCATTTCGTCGGCATAGATATGGACCTTGATGCCGAACGAGCCGCCGACATCCTTGCAGACCACCCGGACCTGCGCTTCCCTTAACCCAAGATGCAGGGCTGCGATGTTCTGCACCATATGGGGCGCCTGCGTGCCCTGATAGATCGTGAGCCGTGCCTCGGCCGCATTCCAATCGGCAACGACGGCCCGCGGTTCAAGCGTCACGCCGGTGTGCCGCCCGAATACGAAGTCGGCCTCGACGAGTTCGGACCCCGACAATGCATGGTCGACGTCGCCGGCGTCGAGCGTCCGCTCAAAGGCAAGATTGTCGCCGAGCGCAGCATGAATGACGGGAGCTGCCGGATCGAGCGCAGCACGCATGTCCGTGACCGCCTCGAGCTCCTCGTAGTCGACTGAAATATGCTCCATGGCATCTTCGGCCGCAGCACGGCTGGTCGCCACAATCGCTGCAACGGCCTCGCCCTGCCAGCACACGCGGTCGACCGCGATCGCGTGCTGCGGCGCTGACTTCAGTCCCTTCAGGTGCGAGAGCACCCCGACCCACGGCGTGATGACCGCTTCAAGTTCACGGCCCGTGACGATGGAAATGACACCCGGCATCCGCGTCGCCGCGTCGGCGTTGATCGCTGCGATTTTGGCGTGGGCATGTGGCGACCGTAGAAAAACCACATGCGCCATCCGCGGCAGTTCGAGATCACTGACATATTGGCCGCGCCCCTGCAGCAACCTGTCGAGGTTCGGCCGCGGCACGGTCTTGCCGATATAGGAATTCGGGCGATCAAGCACCGAAAGCGTGTCTGCTGGCGCCCGCGTCACCGTCATACGCCCCGCTCCGCGCGCGTCTTTGCCGTCGCCTCCACCGCATCCACGATGGCCTGATAGCCTGTGCAGCGGCAATAATTGCCGGAAAGATGCTCGCGGATCGCTCGACGATCAGGCACGGACACATGCTTCAACAAGTCCTGTGCCGTTATCAGCATCCCAGGCGTGCAATAGCCACACTGCAATGCGTTGCGTTCGCGAAATGCCGCCTGAAGATCGGCTATTTCACCGCTGTCAGACAGCCCCTCGATTGTCTCAACTGACGCGCCCTGCGCCTGGAGCGTCAGCATCAGACAGGAGCGAACGATCTCGCCATCGAGCCGGACTGTGCAGGCACCGCAAACGCCGTGCTCGCACCCAACGTGGGTTCCGGTCAGCTTGAGATTTTCCCGGAGGAAATCGGCAAGATTGAGCCGCGGCAAAACGAATGCGTCGACGGGTTCGCCGTTGACCAGAAGCGAGACCGGCACCGGAGCGTTCACTTGCCGACTCCCGTTTCCAGTTCTGGCCGTGCCAGCAGTGCTGCCACGCAGCGCCGGAGCAAGACCGTCGCGAGGTGTCGACGCATGGCCGCGGTCGCCTGCTGGTCCTCCTGTGGATCGAGTTCATCGGCCAGTGCGGTCGCCGCCTCCGCGAGCAAGGCGGTAGTTACCGGGGCATCGATCAGTTTGCCGGCGGCCGCCGCGAGCAACGGCCGATCGCCAACAGCAAAGAAGCCGAGCCGAAGAGCTGAGAACCTGCCGGCCGCAACTACCGCACGGGCGGCGAGGCCAACAACAGCGTAGTCGCCATGCCGCCGGGCATACTCCTGAAAGAAAAATGTCGAGCCTTGGCCCGCGACCGGCACTTCGACCGCGACAAGCAACTCGTCCGGCAGCAGAGCTGTTTCGTAGATTCCCCTGAAAAACTCAGTCGCAGCAATCCGGCGCTCGCCGGCCGAGCCCCGAACAACGATGGTGGCGTCAAGCGCCACAACACAGGCCGGCAGCTCCGAGGCAGGATCGGCGTGAGCGAGGCTACCGCCGATCGTTCCGCGATTGCGAATTGCGGGATGGGCAACGTGGGCAACGGCATCGCGCAACAGCCGCGCGTGCAATGCAACCTCCGGCGATCCGAGCAGATCGACGTGCCTGGTCAGCGCGCCAACCACCAGCATGTCTCCCCTCACGGTGATGCCGCGCAACTCGGCGAGGCCGCCGATATCGACCAGAACGTCCGGGGACATGAGCCGCAGGTTCATCGCCGGAATCAGGCTCTGACCGCCCGACAGAACCTTCGCCTTGTCGCCATGCATGGCGAGCAACTCCAGCGCATTCACGACGCTGGTCGCGCGGGCGTAGGCGAAAGCCGCAGCTTTCATGTGGGCGTGGCCTCCCGGGCCCAATTTTGGTTTGCCCGATTAGAGGGCCGCCCCCTTCAAAGGTCAAGCTTGTTTATCGAGTGATTATTTGTGCGGCAGGGCTTGTCTTCGCGTCGGGAAGGACGCAGGTTCCTTGCCAACAAAAGCTCAAATCGCGGGGAGGCGGATCATGAAGCTCGGTTTTTTTACGATGCCGATCCATCCTCTCGACAAGGATTGGCGACAATCGCTACGGGAGGATCGCGAGGCTTTTCTGCTCGCGGATGAGCTCGGGTTCGCCGAGGCGTATGTCGGCGAGCACGTCACCGACAAGGCCGAGAACATCACCTCCAGCATCGCCTTCATTGCCTGGCTCGCAGCCGCAACCAAGCAGATCAAGCTTGGAACCGGCACCATCAACATGCCAAACGCGCATCCGGCAGCAGTCGCAGCGGCTGTCGCGATGCTCGATCACATGCTTGACGGCCGTTTCATACTTGGAATCAGCCCTGGTGGATTGCTGTCCGACGCAGAGGTTTTCGGCAATCTCGACGCCGACCGTAGTGCCATGTTCCTCGAGGCCATCAATCAGGTTCTTGATATCTGGGCCGGTAAGCCGCCCTATGATTTGCAGGGCAAATATTGGAACGTCTCGGTCAAAAGGACTCTGATTGAGGACATCGGCCAGGGAATCGTCGCTCGCCCCTTGCAGGCCCCTCACCCGCCAATCGTGGTGACCGCGGTTGCGCCATTCTCAAAGGGCGTCACGGAGGCGGCGGCGCGCGGCTGGGATCCGATCTCGGCCAACTTTCTGATGCCGGCCTGGGTGAAGAGCCATTGGCCGAAATATGTCGAGGGTTGCGCGCGCGTGAACCGGGCAGCCGAGCCTGCCAACTGGCGCGTCGCCAAGAGCGTGTTCGTGGCAAAGGATGCAGCAACCGCGAAGGCGTATGCGACATCGCCCGATAGTCCCTACGTGTACTATTATCACCAGCTGTTCACGAAGCTGAAGCGCAGTGGCCGGCTCGAGTTGTTCAAGACGCGACGGGACCAACCCGACGCTGAGGTTACACTGGAATCGATCTGCGACAAATTGATCATCTACGGCACGCCCGAAACCGTGGCTGACCAGTTGCTGGCGTTCCAGGAAGAGATTGGCACCTTCGGAACCCTGCTTTACGCCGGCAAGGACTGGAAAGATCGCGAGCTTGGCCGTCAATCGATGATCCTGATGGCCGAGAAGGTCCTGCCGCGGATCAATGCCACCGCTGCCGGAGCATCGACGTGAAGGAGGTTCGACATGACCTTTACTGATCGCATTCCGTACCAGGCGCAGGTCGACCGACCGAAACTGACATTGCCTGACGGCAAGAAGCTTGCCGTGTGGGTTATCCTTAATGTCGAGGAATGGCGCATCGAGAATGCGATGCCGCGCACCGTGCTGAGCCCACCGATGGGGCAGCCCCTGCTGCCCGACGTGCCGAACTGGTCGTGGCACGAATACGGCATGCGCGCCGGATTCTGGCGGCAGTTCAAAGCTCTCACCGATCGAAAGATACCGGTGACGCTGGCTGCGAACGCCAATGTCTGCAACAGCTATCCGCGTGTGGCGTCGGCGGCGCGCGAGGCGGGCTTCGAATTCATGGGACATGGGTTTGTGCAGGGCCCGATGCACAAGGTCGAGAACCAGGCGGACGCGATCAAGCGCGCGGTCGACACGATTGCTGGATTTACCGGCAAACAGCCGCGATCATGGGAAAGCCCGGGCCTGACCGAAACCGAAGAAACGCTCGATCTCCTGCGCCTCAACGGGATCGAATACGTGGCCGATTGGGTGATCGACGACCTCCCCCAGGACATCGCCACGCCGCACGGCACCGTGACGACGATTCCCTATTCGGTCGAGACCAACGACATTGTCATTCACGCGCTGCAACACCTTCCTTCGGAACAGTTCCTGACGCGCTGCACTGACCAGTTCGATCGGCTGTACCTCGAGGGCGCAGAGAATGCGCGGATCATGGCCATCTCGGTGCATCCCTACATCACGGGTGTACCGCATCGTATCAAGTACCTCGAGGCCCTGCTCGATTACGTCATCGGCCATGACGGCGTCGCCCTCATGACGGCAAGCGAGATCGGAGATTGGTATCGGGGTCAGATGGCGACAATGTAGCGGGACTCAGCCGACGACCTTGATCGGCGCCCGTCGACGATCGGTCGCACTCTCGGCCATCCTCTCAAATCCTGCGAGGAAGATATCCAGCGCGTCACTGATCATCTGCGCCTTGTCCTCGAGGACAGGTGCCTCGTAGATGTACTTGCGTACGCCATAATAGAAGATACCGCCGTGAAACACCCAGGCCAGTTCGAGTTCTGCGGCGCTGGGCCTGCCTTGCGTCGCGAGGCCGGCGTCGTGGCGGCATTCCCTGAGAATGCGCGTCAGGATCTTGTCCTTGACCATGCCGACATACCAGCGATTGATATCGAGGCCCTTGAGGCCGGAGTAGAGATAGATCCGGAGCCATCTTCGGTTGAAGATCGCGTCGGTATAGATTTCGTAAAATTCCTGAAGCCGCACGCGGAGCGGACGCGAACGGTCCGAGAGCAACTTCTCCCAGCCGATTTCAAGGGGTTCGAGATATACCTTGCGGTAGACCTCCTTGATGAGATCGTCCTTGCTCGGAAAGTAGCGGTAAAGCAGCGGCTGCGTCACGCCGAGCTTGTGGGCAAGGGCACGCGTGCCGCCGCCAAATCCCTCCTCCGCAAACAGCTCGGTTGCCTTGGTAACGAATTCGCTGCGACGATCGACAGCTGATAGTCGCCTCTGCTTGGCACGAACGCGCTTGACGGGCGTCTTTCGATTCATGATGTCTTGTCACCACCGTCAGCCAAAAACTGGCCAAAACCTCCGCGCGCGAACAACAGCGGACCGTTCCGGTTATAGGCGTAGGCTTCCACCGCGCCCAGGAAAATGACGTGATCCCCGCCATAGTAACGGTTGGCGGCACGGCATTGGAAATTCGCGACCACATCGGCAAGCACGGGAGCATTCCCGAGACCCGGCGTCCAGCTCACACCCGCGAACTTGTCACCCGACGATCTGGCAAACTGCATCGCTAGCGCCTGTTGCGACGCATCTAGAACGTTGACCGTAAAATGGCTGGCATTCTGGAAGATCGGCAGTCCCTGCGAAAACATGCCCAGGCTCCACAACACCAGTGGCGGGTTGAGCGACACCGATGCAAAGGAATTACAGGTAATGCCATACGGCCGTCCTTCAGCCGACATCGCGGTGACTATCGTCACACCTGTTGCGAACGTACCGAGCGCATTGCGGAAATCACGGGGGTCGATCGCCGAACTATCGCTTGCGAGCTCACTGGCGGGATCCAGCGGATGTTTGGGTGAGTCGGACATCCGGCTAACCTCAAAGCGTCAGGTTTTCAGACGGCAGCCCGAGAGCCACCCGCCCGTAATTGGTGCCCGCCGCATCGAAATTGAACGCGAGATGCGAATTCACCGCATGGGCGTCGCGGAATTGGCGCTGCAACGCTCCCGAAGTGAACAGGCTGCGTGCGCCACCCGCCGCAAATAGAAGAGACACCGCCTCGGTGCACAAATTGACCGCGAACGCGCCGTCGCGCCGGAGCTTCGTCTTCGCTGCAATGCCCGGGATATCGCCACGCCGGACCTCCGCAAGCGCCTCAACGCAGTTCGTGCGCATGATCAGCCGCGCGGCATCTATCTTCGCGGACGCCTCGGCGATCTTGATCTGTGTGCTTTGCAGGTCCCCGATCTTGGCCCGGTTATATGTCGAAGCGCGGTGTCGCGCGATCTCGACATAGTCATCAAGGCAAGCCTGCGCATTTCCCAAACCAACCCCTGACAACACATAGGGAAACAACGAAAACACCGGAAGCATGTAGAGCGCATTCGGATTGACGACACTGCCCGGCGTCGCACCTCCCGCAAGATCGCTGACGGCAACCGTCATATGCTCGGGAACGAATGCGTCGGTTACCCGCACGTCGTTCGACCCCGTCCCGCGCAAGCCAGCCGCATTCCAGGTATCGTCGATGCTGTAGTCCCGCCTGTTCAACAGGAATAGCCGATACTCGACACCATCGGCCTCATCATCCGAGGCGACCACGCTCGCGAGCATGTTCCATCCGCAGGATTCCACCCCGGACGAAAAAGGCCAATGACCACTCAGAACATATCCGCCGCCGGCCTTCCTCGCACGACCTGCCGGGAAGACAAAGGAAGACGCGATCAGCGCATCCGGATCCTCTCCCCATACCGCGTTCTGCGCTTCGGGCGCGAACATACCCAGCATCCAGTGGTGACTTGCAAGGTTGGCAAAATTCCAGGAGACCGAGGCGTCTCCCTGCCCGAGGGCATCGGCGCAGTCGACCAGCGCAACATAGTCGAGCTCGCTGCCTCCGACGCGCTTGGGCTGCAGGATCCGGAAAAGGCCGCTATCGAGCAAATCCCGCTCGGTCTCCGGCGGCAATCGGCGCAGCTCTTCGGTCCGTGATGCCCGTTCGCGCAAGGCCGGAACAAGCGCCTTGGCTCGTGCGACCATGACCGAATAACGATCCATATCCGGGCCTGGCTGTAGCTTCGTGTCGAGCCCGCGGTCAACCTCAACCATGGTCTCTTCCTTCGTTCGATCTCCAAGACATTTGCACGTGCGATCGAGCCGTCAACTCAGTTTATCGACCGATCACCAAGACGCGCAAGCCTGCATTTCGCGAATTCAGCGCTCAGGATCCGCGACTGCTGCCGAGCGCCCATTTTGAGAGAACGCTTCGATCGATGCGTCGTTCGCGCTGGACTGGCCATTCTAGCACTCCCGTGGCCAAGATTCGATCCCGCTAGCGACGGCATCGAAAGTGCTACCTACTGACCGGAAAATGCAAAAAATGGCCCCGTCGGTTCGGCTAGGGACCTCTAGATGGACGAATTGTTCGCAACAACTCGGATCCGCGCGCCGCAGTTATTTTCCGAGCGTCGCCCTATGCCTAACCAAACGGCTCCGAGAAATCCCGTGGCGATTACTGTGATGAACGCTTTGAACGCATAGCTTTGCGCCTGCTCCGCGTTCTAGCGCCATTGTCGGAGATGTTGAAAATCAGCGCAGCTTTCGTCGGCCCCCTTCCTCGAAACCGAATGAGTGAAGACTGTCGCAATGGTCTTGACTACAGTGGCGTCGATTTCGCTTCGGCGCGCCCGATCTTGCTCGATCAACGTTTCCATCACGATTGCTCGACGTCGGCTTCATACATCGATAGTCACCGTCGGGTGGGCGAGATGGCAAAGAAAAAGCCCGCCGCGGATTGCTCCGCGCGGGCTCAACAATTTCTGCTTTTCGGATCATGCCCCTGAGTTGCCCGACGGGTCAAACCCTTTTTTCGGGCTGAATGTGATCGGTAAAATGCGATGCGTCGGCTTCGACGGTGAGAAACCGCCTTCAGCGAAAGTTTGCGCATTGACCCGGAATCGCAACGCGAGCCGGCGCCAAGCGCCTATGCTTGCTGCGATGATGTCAGTGTGCCGCTGAGTTGCCCGACGCGTCAAGCGGACAGCTCACAATATTTGGATCGACATCAATACAGTTTTGGCTCGCGTCGGTCGAACTGACCCGCGCCGCATTTGATTGCAAGGAGGAAGCGTCGATGTATTTCGTTGCTGCCGTGCTCGCGGTCCTGTCCGGCCTGTTCTACGCCGCGGGCCATCATCAGATCGGCTCTCTTGGTGCCACCATGTGCCAGTATGGCGGCGTGTTCTGCGATAGTCCGATGCTCGTTCTTGTCGGTGCAGGATTTGCAGCAGCGTGGGGCATGCTGGTCAGCGTTCGCTGATCATCCCGCGATATTTCCGACAATGATTTTGTGCCGCTGATTTGCCCGACGAGTCAATTCCTGCGCCCTGCCGCGGGATGCGATCCCACCAACGCCGGCATCTATTGCGGCGTGCTCGGATTTGCCGGATGAGCGGGCTTTGGGCCGGGTGGAACAGGCTCGATCGGTGCCTTGGGCTCGGTCGGTATGACCTTTGCGCCAGCGGCTCGCGCCGCCTCGCCGGTCGTTGAGTAGTTAGCCGAAGCAGCCGGCTGCACGTTCGGCTTGTTCCACGGACCGTGATCCACGATCAGCATGCCGAGCACGCCGAGGATCGCAACCACGGCCGCGACCAACAGCGGCGTGCCGCCATGCCGATTTCGATGCTTGACCGAACCGCCATCCGCAATGCCATGCGCCTGCATTGTCATCATCGTCTCCTCCACGGAAACAAGCCGCGACCCGCGCGTAAGTTTCCGGTTCCCCGACGTGAAAGCGAGGCATATTCGGTGGAACCAATCCACCGCTGCGGAATTTCTGGGATATGTGGCCGCCACCGCCGTCCAAAACGTGCGGATAGCAATGGGGGCGGTCACCCGGCGTCGGTCATCTGGCCTTCAATGAAATTGCGGCACGCACATGAGCTCCGAAATACCCGAGTCCCCGCTTCAGCCCACACTCGGTGAACGAGCGATCGACACCGCGACGGATGTTTCGCGTACGATCACGGAGGTGTCGGATGGACTTCGAGCGGCCGCCGATCGCCTCAGCGACGCCATCGCGACCTCGCGCCGACCGGGCGGAGCCCTGGCCACCGTGAGTGCGGTCACGCGCGAAGCGCCGCTCGCAAGCCTGTTCGTCGCGTTTCTGCTCGGCGTCGCCGTCGCGCGCCGGCGATAAAGCGTCGATGGGACCGCGAAAGCCGTTCTAGAACTTGCCCTTCGTCGCGTCCTTGGTCACCGACATCACGCTACCGCTGATCTGCCGCATGTGTTCGCCGGCATTGGTGAACTGGCTTCGCAGGAATTCCGACTGGATTCGCATGGCCTCCTGCAGATCCGTTGCGTGCACGAGCTTGCGCGCATGCTCGAACGCCGCCTTCATGTTCTGCTCGGTGAACGATAGCGCTTGTTTGGATATCTCGGTACCGGCGCCAGGCATCGACGTCATCGACTTGCTCGCGGCATCAAAGAACAGGCTAAAGGCCTGTTCGGCCTGGTCGATGGTCTTTTCCGCGAGATCGCGCAACTCGGCGGGAACTTCAAGCTTCGGCTCAATCATGATCGCGCCCCTGAAATAAGCGTCTGGCGAGGTTAGCATAGATTGTGACGGCGTCAGCGCCGGATCGCGAGCTATGAAGACCCCCCCCCCTCCGGCCAGTTGAGGAAAAATTACCTAGCCGCGACCGACAGCCGATTCCAATCATGTCAGCACTGTGGCATAGTGATTCGGCTTCTTCGTCGGTCGCGTTCGCGTCTCTGGGGAATAAGGGGATCCGATGCTGCGCGCCGTTCGTCCAACACCAACCTGCACCCGGTTCAAGACCAACATAGATATGCCGTGCATGAAGTGCGGCACGCAAATGCGGCTTGCCTTGATCGAGCCGCGCGACCAAGTCTACGACGTGCTGACTTATCAGTGCACGCCTTGCAATTCCGGTGAAAGCTTCCTGAACGCGCGCTAGGCTGCGCGCCTGTTCAGTCGCTCAGCACGGCGGCCCCCGCCTCCGTCAGCCCGGGCTCGTCGTCATGAAGTTCGACCAGACCGAGCTCAGCGAGGATGTGCAGATCCTCGTCGCTGACCGGTGACAATTTGAGCCTGCCGGCCTGGATATCCCGCAAGGTCCAGCGCAGGCCGATCGCGCGCTCGAGTGAAAATTCCGCGAATGGATTTTTTGCCATCCGCCTCGACTAGTGCGGCATTTGGATCAGACTTTGTCGCCGCCGCGGCGGCTTCATGGACATCACAGATTGATGGCGGCTGGCGCGATCGAGGCGCACAATGCCTCGATCGCGCCAGCGCTTCATGCATCGCTCGCAGCGGCTCAGTAGCGGTAGGGGTCGATATCGAGAAGCGGGAATGCGCTGAACACGCTCGGCAGATTGGTCGGCATCGCCGGATGCAGGTAGGATTTGTCCAGTTCGGCAAAGCTGGTGACGCCGAGCAGACCGAGGCAGCGGATCACCTCGTCCTCCAGCAGTTCAAGCATCCGGACAATGCCGGCCTCGCCGGCCGCGGCGAGCGCCCAGCACTGCAGGCGGCCGATGCCGACAAGATCAGCGCCCGAAATGATCGCCTTCACAATGTCGGTGCCGCGGCAGAACGAGCCATCGACCATGATCTTGGCACGGCCGGCGACCGCCTGAACGATCTCGGGCAGGACATGCATGGACCCACGGCCATGGTCGAGCTGTCGGCCGCCATGATTTGAGACATAGATCCAGTCGACCCCGTGGTCGAGCGCGATCTTGGCGTCTTCGGCGGTGGCGATCCCCTTGAGGATAAGTGGAATCTTGAACTTGTCCTTGATCAACTTCACCGTCCGCCATTCCAGACCCTTCTGGAAATCGCCGCCGGTGGCGCGGATGCGGCTCTCGCGGACATAGCGCTTGGCTATGTCGCGCTCGCGCCGGCTGTAATGGGCGGTATCGACGGTGAGGCAGAACGCGGCGTAACCGTTGTCGATGCTGCGGCTGACCACATCCTCGACAAAGGCATCGTCGCCGCGCACATAGAGCTGGAAGATGCGAAGCGCATCCGGTGCCGCCTTGGCGGTGTTCTCCAGCCCAGGCTCGGACACCGAACTCAGCATGTGCGCCGCGCCGAACGTTCCCGCTCCGCGCGCCACGGCCGCGCCCGCATCCGGATCGAAGATCTCGAGCGCCCCGACCGGGGCGATCATCACGGGAAGCCGGAGCTTGCGTCCGAATACTTCGGTGGAAGGATCGACGTTGATGACGTTGCGCAGGACGCGCGGCCGGAACGCAATCTCGTCGAGCGCCATTCTATTGCGGCGCATCGTGGTCTCGGTCTCCGAGGCGCCGACGATGTAGTCCCACGCGTTCTGATTCAGCTTGGCGCGGGCCTTTCGCGCGAATTCGTGCAGGTTCTGGAATTCCTCGCCGCTGGCGCCGAGTTCGACATTGCGCGCCTGCCGAATGGGGGTCCCGTCATTCATGGTGTTTCTTCTCCCGATTTGGCCGGCACATTAGCCGCAGACAAACCGGAAAAGCTACCACCTTGAGCCACGAATCCGGCCAGCGAAGGCCAGCTATTCGCTCGTGAGATAGATCGGCTCTCGACGCGAAGCGGTCCGCATCCAGACGGCCTCGCCCGAGGCGAGCTAGCTGCCCGAAAACCGGTTTCGGTACTCGGTCGGCGATACGCCGAGGTGGCGCAGGAAGGCCCGCCGCATTCGCTCGTCATCGCCAAATCCCGCGCGCTTGGCGACCTCGACCACACCGCCGATCTGGCGGCTTTCGAGCAGCAAGCGCGCGGTCTCCACGCGCAGCGCCTCGACGCCGCTTGCCGGTGTCATGCCGGTGCGGCTGACATAGGTCCGGGCGAAGGTGCGCGGCGTCATCCCCGCCTTTTCCGCGAGGGTCTCGACCTTGAGGTCGCTCGTGATGTTCTCAATGATCCAGGCGTGCAGCGCGCTGAAGCGTCCCTCGACGTCCGATGCCTGAGCGGCAAGGACGGTCGAGAACTGGCTCTGACCGCCCGGCCGTTTCAGAAACACCACAAGTCTGCGCGCAACATCGAGCGCGATGGTGTGGCCGAAATCCTCCTCGATCATGGCGAGCGCCAGATCGATGCCGGCGCTGACCCCGGCCGATGACCAGACCCGTCCATCCTTGACGAAGATCGCGTTGGGCTCAACCCGGATATTGGGAAAGCTATCCTGCAGACGGGGACAATAGCGCCAGTGCGTTGCTGCCCGCTTGCCGTCCAGAATCCCGGTCCAGGCCAACGCAAATGCGCCAAGGCAAACAGACGCGATACGGCGCGCCTTCGGCAGCGCCTCCGCGATCCAGGTCATCAACTTCGCGTCGTTGCGGATCTTCCAGATGCCGGGCCCGCCGGGGATCACCAGCGTGTCGACCTCGGCCGGCGCAATACTGTCGATCGGCGCCGTGTCGATCATCATGCCGACATCGGTCGGCACCAACCCGCCGGAGGTCGACAGGTAGGACAGAGAGTAGTCCGGTCCCGGCAGCTCGATCGCTTCCAGTTCTGCAAACACCTGCGCCGGTCCCGAGATGTCGAGCAAGGTCACACCCGGAAAGGCAACGATCGCGATCCGCCGCGTTGCTTTCTTGTCGCGCGGCTCAGGCCGGGGCGCTTTGGCAGTTTTCGAGGGCATATTGTCCTTTAAGCCATTCGAGGCTGCCCTGTATAGCTCGCAATGGAATTCTGGAGTTCTGCCATGTCGCGAAATCTGGGCAGCGAATACGAGGCGATCAAATCGCCTTGGACGGATTACGCGATCTATAGTCTACCCGATGCTTCCCGGGTCGAAGCCTGCGACCGTCAGCCGCTGATGGACGCCATGAACGGCATCATTGCCGTCAACTGGCAGGCCACCGAGCCGCACTGGACAGCAACCTCCTCGCCCTTCGACAAGAAGTACAGCCTGATCCTTGTCTACGATCGATCTGGCCTCATTGCCTTCTCGGTCTACCGCGTCCTGGAGATGTCGGCCGGACTTGGAATCTATCGCAGCGGCACGGAAGTGCTCCCGGCGCACCAGGGCCGCGGCTTCTACGGCTTCTTCACATCGGAAGTCCTGAAATGCTCCGGCGCCGCCGCGAGAGCCGAGGGCAACGTGCTCTACGGCTGGCGAACCCGCAACCCGATCGTCTGGGCAGCGAACGCTAAGATTTGCGAAAAAGTGACTCCATCTTTGCTCGACGATACGCAGGATCTCGCCCTGCAGGCGGCCTGTATCGAGATGTGCACCTCGCTCTATCCGGGCAAGCCGCTCGAACTGCCCGACATGATCATGCGTGGCGCTTACGGCCACATTAAGCACCATCGGCAGGCCTATCATGGCACCGCGTCGCTGGTCGATGCCGCGATGTCGCGGAAGATTCCGAATTCAGCGGATGCCCTTTTCTCGGTGGGTTACGCGAGGGTGTGATGTCGATGCTCGGACAACAAGCCGTTTATGCCCCGACGTCGCGCTTCACCGATCGCGCCTATCTCGCGTGGACTGCGGTGGCCATCGCTTACGCCATAGCCTTCCTGCAGCGCGTATCGCCGCAATCGGTCAGCCTCAGTTTCATGCACGACTTCAACACCGACGCGGCCGGTGTTGCGATGCTCGCCTCGAGCTACTTCTGGGGCTACACCTTGATGCAGATTCCGGCCGGCCTTCTGGTCGACCGTTACGGCGTCAAGCGCGTCGTCCTCGTCAGCATGATCGCCTCCTCGCTCGGCAGCGCCGCGTTCGCGCTGGCACCGAATCTGCTCGACGTTTTTGTTGCACGCCTGATCGTCGCCTGCGGCGATGCGCTGGTCTTCACCGCACTCCTGAAGCTCGTGGCACAGAGCTTCGCGGATGAGCGGTTCGGCATGATGTCGGGCATTTCGCAGGTCTCCGGCTATGTCGGAGGCGTCATCGCGACCACGCCGCTTGCAGCCGCAGTCTCAGGCTTTGGCTGGCGGGCCTGCTTCCTGTTCATCGCGTGCATTGGATTGGCCAACCTCGCTTTCGCCAAGCTCGCGCTCAAGCCAGATCCGGCCTCGCACAGCAACAAGACGCTGAAGGGCGTAGTGACCGCCGCGCGGCAATCGTTGGCCCATGTCGCGAACTGGGGTTGCGCGATGACGTTTGCGTCGCACTTCGCGGTGGTGACGACGCTGTCGGGCGTCTGGGGCATTCCGATGGTCGCGCACTTCTTCCACATCTCCCCGACGGCGGCCGGCACGCCCCTGCTCGCCTTCATGATCGGCAATGCGCTCGGCTCGATCTTCCTGGGCCACGCCGCCGATCGCGCCGCGGCGGCGCTTGACCGTGCGCTGATCGGCATTTGCGTACTGCGCATGCTGCTGATCGCGATGCTGCTGCCGCCGATCGCCCAGACATTCGGACTCGCCTACGTCACCGTCGTGTTCACTGCCTTGGGGCTCGTCGCCGGCGGCACCGTCCCGCTGGTGCTGAAATGCGTCAAGAAGCTCTACACCGCCGATCTGATCGGCGTGGGCGCATCCGTGAACACCACAGCCGCCGGACTCTTCGCCGGCATCTCGCAGCCCATCATCGGCTTCGCGATGCTCGCCGCCAGCAATGCCTCGGGAACCGACGCCGTACACAACACGGCCGCGATCGGCGACGGCGGCTACAGCGCCTTGATTGTCATTCTGCTTCTCATGTCGCTGCCGGGCATTGCCGGGCCGCTCTTGATGAGAAGCAAGTTGATAGCTCGTTAGTGTGGTTATGAGTGTAGGGGGTGTTATGGAGCGCTTGTTCTTGAGAAGAGGTGAAGTCGCGTCAAACTTTCCGGTCAGCAGCTGGCAGAGCGTGATGTTCTCCGAGTTTGAAGCGCAGATGAGCAGCGAGGCAAGGCCGTTCCCTTGCGTGTTCGGCGTGACCGGACATCGCCAGGATCAGCTCCGCTACCTTTTCCTTGATCCATATGACGTGGCGGTGCTGGGCGAGCAACTCGGGCAATATGTCTCGCAGGCGCGCTCGTTCGGTCCCAATACCTCGTTGATCGTGTTCACGCGGCCCCGCCCGGTACAGACGCTCGATGCCTATTATCGCAAGATGTGGCTGACGCTCGACCAGCTCGCACGGCTGGACAAGAACCCGTGGCCATCGGAGATTCCGGAACAGATCGACCACCCGATGTGGGAGTTCTCATTTGCGGGCGAGCCGATCTTCGTGGTCTGCACGACGCCCGCGCACGTGATGCGGCAAAGCCGCCGGTCCAGCGCCTTCATGCTCACGTTCCAGCCGCGCTGGGTGTTCGAGAAGATCCTCGGGACGGAGAAGGCCGCGAACGCCGCGTTCACGGAGGTGCGCAAGCGCCTGATCCCGTACGACAGCGCGAGCCCCTCTCCGCTTCTTGGCCGCTACGGCGCAACCGACGGCCGCGAGTATCTGCAGTACTTCCTGCACGACGACAACAATGCGAGCTCGGGCTGCCCCTTCGCCAAGCTCGCGCAGAACAAGGCGCAACCGATCGCGAACAAGGAGCAGGCAGCATGACCCAGATCATCGCAGGCACGAAGACTGAATTTGCCATCGACGCGGAGATTCTGAACCTGCTCCCGGCCCAGGGCTCGGTCGAGCTGCAGCATGATGCGGCCGGCAAGGTGCATCAGTTTCATACTCATCCGGTCGACGAGATACTGATGATCATCAGCGGCCGGCTGAACTTCATCTGGGATGGCGGCGAGCGCGTGGTCAGCGCCGGCGATACCATCCTGCTGCCGGCCGGCACCCGGCATCAATCCGAAGCGCTTGAGGGCGGCGCAATCTACGTGATCGCGACGCAAACACCCGCCAAGCCGATGAACAACTGACGCACAGGAAAGATTTGCGAGCACCTCAGGACAGTGAGGGATCGCGCGGTGGCTCAACCGCCAAACGTTCGACCAGCTCGATGACCTCGGAACGCTGGTCGGGCGCAAGTCGAAGGAAAGCCTTCAACAGTCGCAGGCTTTCCAGTGTTTCGCTCGATGGAGCTCCGAGCTTCTTCTGCAGCTCTGCAACGTATGTGGGATTTTTCATCTCGCACCTTAAGTGAGGATTACGAATGGCATACCCAGGTAAACGTGAAGGCTTGGCCCAGAAGGTCGACACCGCAGCACAAGAGGCCGAACGCCTCGGCCTGACCACGGCAACCCTCATCCTCCGGATGGCACGCCTCGAGATCGATCGGGCGGAGCCCGAGGAAGTTGAAAGTATGCCAAGGAACAACTTGCGCAGCAAGCCGAACTGAGTTCCCGAAACGGACCAGCTCCCGGGCCGTCGGCGACGCGCCGGGGCCTGCGACGCCTGAAAGACATCTCGCCAGGCGAGAGGCTTTCCTCTCGCCTGCGGTCAGGTTGGTTTGCGAATAGTTGATCGTTTTTACAGCCTGGGCACGCTGGCGCGTTTTCGAGCGAAGCGAATACCGGTTCGCATCAAACCAGAATCTAGAGCCCCGTTCCGATTCCATCGGAACGGAAAAGGCTCTAGCCGGTGTTGCCTGCCTTGCCAAACGCGCCGGCCTCGGCCAGCGCGGCGATGCTCCGGTCGTCGTAGCCGAGCGTCTTGCTCAACACGTCCTTCGTATGCTGACCGAGCAGCGGAGCCGCAACAGGATCAACGGTCGGCGTCAGGCTCATATTGACCGGCGACTCGATGTTCGGAACCGAGCCGGCGGTTGGATGCGCAATCCTGCTCAGGCGATGCCGGTCGCGCACCTCGGGCGCATTGAACCCCTCCTCGACCGTCCGCAGATAGCCAACCGGAATGTTGGCCTTCTTCATCTTCGCCATCCAGTTCTCGAGCGTGTCGCCCGCAAACACGCTGGCAATGATTGCGCGCAGCTTCTCCTTGTTGGCGGTCCGCGCCTTGCGGTGAGCAAACTCGGGATCGGTGACGAGATCCGGACGTTCCAGCACATCGGTGACCAGCCGGCGATAGAGCCGGTCATTAGCGCAGGCCATGTAGAGCGGACCATCGGACGCCCGATAGACGCCGACGGTCGGCGAACCGTTCGGAGAGTTGCCGAAACGGCCGGGATTGTTGCCATTGATGAGATAGGCCATGCCGTAGAAGCCGGTCATTGACACCGCGGTGTCGATCAATGCGACCTCGACCTGCTGACCGCGACCGAGCCGATCGCGCGCAATCAGCGCCAGCAGGATGGCGTTGCAGGCCGACATGCCCGTTGCCATGTCGACGATCGGCGGGCCGGTGCGCACCGGCTCGCCATCCGGAAAGCCGTTGAGCGACATGAAGCCGCTTTCGGCCTGCGTGATCGGGTCGAAGCCCGGGCGCAGCGCGAAATCGCCTTTGCGGCCGTAGGCGGAGATCGAGCAGTAAATCAGCCGCGGGTTGGTCGGCGCCACCGACGCATAATCGAGACCGAATTTCTTCATCACGCCGCCGGAGAAATTCTCCACCACCACGTCGGCCTTGGCAATCAACGCGCGCGCGACCTCGAGCGCGGCCGGATTGTTGAAATCGAGCGCAATGCCGCGCTTGTTGCGATTGAGGCTCAGATACGCCGCGCTCTCCCCGCCGATTTCGGCGTGCTCATAGGCGCGCGTGTCATCACCGCCGTCCGGATTCTCGATCTTGATGACTTCGGCCCCGAAGTCGGCCAGCGTTTGCGTGCAGGCCGGGCCGGCCACGACGCGGGTGAAGTCGACGACCAGCAGGCCGTCGAGCGCCGTCGGAACTCCCTCCCCGCGCGGCGTGCGCCCCGGCAATTCTGGTCTAGTCATGATCTGACGCTTCCTCTGTTATTTTGTCAGGCGAAATACGACGGTCCCTGCCAAGACCGGCACTGCTCGCCTTTTAGCGGAAGCTCGTCAGCAAAACCAAACCCGGATTTTGCAGGGCGGGACCTTCGTCCGACATGGCTGTCAATGGCCAGAGCGCCCCGGCGGCGCCGGCGGCCGCCGACATGGTCGGACGCCTTGCATGCGAAGCAAGCCTGCCGGATACCGATCTGTGCGAGGCGGAGCCCATACGCAGGCGGGTGGCGGCACGCCGCCACCCGCTTTCGTGATGGGGAGCCTTCGAGCTATTCGGCAATCATTTCGCCGGAGCCGCCGAACTCGGCCGGAAAATCCTTCAACTTCGGCAGGCCGTCGCGTATCTGCAGCACTGCCTCGGAATAGTTGACGTGAACCCCTGGGCTGAATTTCAGCGTCGGGATCGTTGCGGTGAACACGTCGACGAGCCCGAGCGTCGGGTGGTTGGTCATCAGGTGACCGCCGCATTTTGTGCAATATTTGCGCTGGCTCATCGCGGTCTTCTCGAATGTCGCGATGTGGTCGGCGCCCTTGGTGACCTCGACCGCCTCGGGCTTCCAGAGGCTGAACGCATTCACCGGACCGCCGGACCAGGAACGGCATGAACGGCAGTGGCAATAGCCCATTGCCTCGGGCTCCCCGCTGACCTTGAGTTCGACGGCGCCACAAAAGCAGTTTCCAGTGTGATTCATCGGTCGTTTCTCCCTTGGGTTATTTTGATTGGGCTCCGCGTCGGCATCGATCCACGTTGCCCGTGGCGTTCGTGATGCAGAGAATTTGGACAGATGCGTAGCCGCAGCGAACTCCCTTACGTAGACGTACCAGACCCTTCCTTGCGCCAGAGGCCTCGAATGCAGGCAGGTCGTCGACACGACGGAAGTTACATGAGAGTCCGCGCCGCTGTCGACCATCTTCGACACAGCCTGGCCGGGCCCAATCCCGACCGCACACAAGGAATGAGTTCAGTGTGAGGCAAGGCACAGTCATGTCGTGAGTTGCTGCCGTGCCGGATTCATGCGCGGCAAACCGCGCATTGTTACTGACGTCGATCACAATGAACCTTCGGACTATCTAGGCAAAAGATTCGGAGGGCTTGCGAGCGTACATGCCCGAGCGGTGGTCTCGTAAGCGAGACCGCTGCTCTTAGTCATCATCGTGGTGAGTGTAGGTGCGCACAACGTTGCTCAGTCGAGCGCTACCTGGCGCTCTAGCTCTTTTTTGACCTGCTTTGTTTAGCTCGCTCAGACGCGTTCTACGAGCGACCGAGACAGCGCCTCGAAAGTCTGAAAGCGCTCGATTTTGTAGGCCGCGCGTGTGTCCTCCGAAAAAGAGAATACGTGGCTTTTGAACGAAAGTGACGCCGACGGCAATAATAGATAATCCAGGACCGCCTCGTTGTTCTCACCCATCCTTAGCGCGACGACCCATCCTCTCTGCAATGCCACGTGACGAACCATCGCCCAGCGCAGCGGCTGGCGCCCATACTTGCGCCATTTGGCCAATCGGAAGCAGATATTCACGGCGTTATCTATCCGCAAACATTCGGTCGACTGATCAAGTGTGGCGCGCCTACCCGCATCCTCAAAGGCTTCGCGAAGACGGCTGGCATTTTCGAGGTGGAAATTGACCCACTTTCTGTGCGCGTCAAGCTTGTCGAAGCGGCCTTGGTTGCCCGTGTAGCCGATCAATCGATAGAGATTTCGAAGCGTGCCAAAGTGAACTAGATATGTGGTGAGCGAAGGTAAACCGGGGCTTGCATTAATAATCGAGGCGTTGAGCTTGCCGTTCTTCATCAGGACCTTACGAAGGCGCACGAGCATCTCCTTCTCGGAAATACAGACGCAACGCTCCTCCATTGTCTTCTTTGCGCGCAGAAATGTATCACGCTTAATGATCGGCTCGATCGCACCCTGACGTGTGATCCAGAGCTCTCTCGGATTGTGCGTTCGCTTCGCTCCTAGTTTCGCAGTGTCACGATTGTAGATGGAGTTGCCGATATACGCTTCGTTATGAAGAAGTGCACTTATCGCACTTTGCTGCCATCGGTATCCTCGGTTCGTAAGGAGGCCTCTTCGGTTAAGCTCTCGCGCGATTTCCGCCTGCGATTTGCATCGTAGATATTCATCGAAGACCCACTTCACGACGTCGACTTGATCTCTCGAGCCTGGCCCGAGTGTGACACGGTCTGTGGTAAGAGACTTCCGCTCGCCGCTCTTCAGAACACCTTTCGGCCTACATTTATCGTCAACGAGTCGCCTCTCTAGACCATAAGGTGCCGGGGCACCCATCTTGAATCCGCGACTTGCCAGACGCAAAGCTCCTGCAAGAACCTTGGCCGAAAGCTCCCGGCTGAACTCTGCCGCCATGACCCTCTTGATATTCTTAACTATGCTCGAAAGGAGACTGCCGTCGTTGTCGAATTGCTCGGCGCAATAGGCAACCTTGACGCCGGCCCTTCGACACATGAACTCGTAGTGCGCGCTCTCATCAACGTCCTGAAAGCGCCCCCATCGACTGACGTCAAATACCAGCAAATGACCAAACTCAATTCGACCGGACTGAACATCGTCAATCAGTTCGGTCAAGCCAGTTCGGTTCTCGATCTTCAGGCCGCTTTCGCCCTCATCGCGATAGGTGCGCACGATCGTGAGTTTATGAAGCTCGGCGTAGGCCGCGATAACCACCGCCTGATTTTCGATAGAGTATTTCTGGTAGTCGGTGGACATGCGGACATATTGTGCCGCTTGATGCATCTTTTGCGGCTGAGGCAGCCGGTCCTTGTGTACAATGAGAGCTTGCACCATAAGGCTGCTCCCGCGCTTCTCTCTGCGCAAAAACAATAGCAAAGCGCAGCAGCCTCGTCAGCGTGGTTGAGGGTGCTAATCACGTGAGAGGCAGTTTACCTGACATATCGACCCTAAGCCGCAGCCCCGCTCGCTTTCCGCCTCTGTTAGGGCAGTCACAGCTTTTTTACGAACTCCCCAACCATGCGCGTCACGCATTGACCGCTTCGCGCGCTCCGGCGCGATCGTACGGCTTCCGGCGCTTGGCTCGCGGCATTGGTAAGCTCCAAAATATCTGATGATGGGCGCGCGGAGGCTTCCGCGCGATAGCGGTTGCGGACCGATGTCCGTCGGTCAGGTGATGAATGGCCTCAACCGGCCCCGATGGCCTGAAGCCAGGCGGCGCTCAACACCGTCCTCGCCGTGGCCTCAGAATCGCGACTCAGGTGAAAATGCGGGGTGCAGTAGCTCGAGCCCGACCGGCACGGATGGCCGCAGAAGGTCATTGTCTCGCCGTTGCTATCCCCGCCATAGGGATAGCGGCAGTCTCCGGGTTTGAGGTCGAGCAGCGAAAGATGCCGCGGCACGACCGCCGCACAACGCAGTTGCGGCATCTCCGCCGCTTCAGTGAATATCTTCGGCGCGCGAAGCAGATCCGGCGCCAGTTCGGCGCCCTTCACGCAGCCGCCCGATCCTTGGGAGCTCCGGCAGGGACGGTTTGGGCGGATCGAGGTGCCCCGGCAGGGACGGCTCGAGCCTTTCGAGGCCCGCCAACCCCATGCGCTGCGCCCGGCTGAGCGCCGCATTGCGTGTATAGGCCGTATTGAAGGTAGCGTTGATCGTGTCAGCGATTTCCGAATAGGACAAGCCGCGGGCGCGGAGGTCCTGCAAGGCTGCCGAATGCTCCGGCAGCCAGTTCATCGTTTCCATTCCAAATTCCCATTTCTGTCATTCCGCCGGCGCCTTGCACACCTTCCGATATTCCGAAGAAAAAGTCAAGCTTGTTTCTGATAATCGTAACGGATATAGTGTGTCCGGGCTTGGGAAAGGATGAAACATGCTGGACGCGGCACTGATCGAACGAGCACTGGAAAAGACCGGGAAGAGCAAAGGCGGGCTTGCCCGCGCGATGGGGGTTCGGGCCGGGGCGGTCTCCGAAATCCTGTCGGGAATAAGGTTGATCAAAGCATCCGAGATTGCCCCGATCATGGAGTATTTGGAGCTGAATTCGGTGCCGATCGTGGGCCGGGTCGGCGCCGGCGCCTCGATCCAGCCGGAGCTTGAGCAGGTCCCGCCGGAGGGTCTCGGCGAAATCGAGCTTCCGTTCCCGGTGACGGAGGAGACCGTCGCTTTCGAGGTTTCGGGCGATTCGATGCTGCCGAAATACGAGAACGGCGACGTCATCGTGGTGTATCGCGAGCAGCGCTATCCGCTGTCGAGCTTCTACGGAGAGGAAGCCGCGGTCCGGCTGAAGAGCGGCGAGCGGTATCTGAAGACGATCGAACGCGGCAGTTCGTCCGGCACCGTCAACCTCAAGAGCTTTAATGCCAAGCCTATCAACGGCGTAAAGCTCGAATGGATCGGCGAAATCTGCGTCACCCTGCCCCGCGGCCAGATCGAAAGGCTGCGCGGCAAGTCGGCGGCGAAGGGTCGCAAATCTGCCCGGACTCAGGGCGGGCGATCGTCCGAGAAGTAACCGTGTTGCTTCAGGGACCGGCCGGACCGATTCGGACGCCTTCGAGCCGAATCGGTCCGGCCATGCATGCGTGAATTTCGGTTTTCAACAATTCACCTTGACATACCTTCCGATTATCGGAAATAATGCCCGGTGACAGTCAGAACATCGAACGATCAGGCAATGCAGTATTTCGTCGTGATGATCGACTATGGCCGCCGTGGCCGCCAGGCGATCGTCGATCCCGAAATGACACGACGCGACGTCGTCTCACGAATCGCCTCGGGAGAATATGCAAACATCAGCTTCATTCACGAGATTGCCGAGTGTTCGGTCGAGGATGTCACGGACGATCTCCTGGCCGAGGCCGCCTTGCCGGAGCTCCCCGTGACCGGCGCGAACCTGCAAGCCAATACGCTCGATCACGCCCGCGACCTGCGCAAACACGAGCCGGTCTGACACCGCTCACGAGTTGATTGCGAAAACGTGATCTTTCTTGAGCCGGCCACTTGGCCGGAACCCGAAACAGACTAGATAGGGTTCACGCAAAGTCTATTCGGACCAGGCGCGGGTTCCCTCTAGATTAGCGATTCGTTTCTCGGGCCGGCAAATTTCAGCTTCAGATGACTTCGACAACAAACGCCGAGATCGCGAAAGCCGACGGCGATCTCAGGATCGCGCTGCTGCTTGGCATCGCAAACTGGTTTCTGTTTCTGGACCATATTCCGCACAACGTCGTCGGCGCGCTGACCATGCGCAACTTCGGCTTCAGCGGCGCAACTGACCTTTTTGTATTCGTGGGCGGCTACGCAGTGACGCTCATCTACGCCAGGATGACGCTGGAACGCGGCTTCCTGGTGGCCGCAACCCGCATCTTCAAGCGCGTATGGCAGCTCTATGCCGCCTATATCGTTCTGTTCGTGATCTATGTCGAGTTGATCAGCTATGTGGCCACCCGGACCGCGGCGCCCGAGATCATCAGCGAGTTCAACATCACCGGCTTCATCGATCACCCGATCCGGACGTTGATCTACGGCCTGTTCCTGCAGGCCAAGCCGCTCAATCTCGACGTGCTGCAACTCACCATTGCCTTGATGGCGTTCCAGCCCATCATCGTGTTCGGGCTGTTGTACGTGCCGAACGTGACGGTCGTCGCATCCGTGACCCTCTATGCGGCCGGCCGGCTGCTCGACTGGAACCTGTCGTCATATCCGTATGGAGACTGGTACCTCAATCCGTTCTGCTGGCAATTGCTGTTCGTGATGGGCGGTTGGCTCGCGCTGATCGGCGCGCGATATGCGCCCGCGATCCGCGCGATGCAGGCTGCACCCGCGCTGCGCGCCATGGCGTTGCTGTATCTGCTGTTCGCCCTAACGATCGTCTCGAGCAGCGATATCCCGGCACTCGCGCAAATGATGCCGAGCGGGCTGAGCGATATGCTGCCGCCAAACGACCGGGAGGATGTCGCACCTCATCGCATCCTGCACTTCCTGACCCTGACGTTCCTGTTCACGTGGCTGGTGCCGCGCGATTGGGAATACCTGCGATCTCCCGCCTTGCAGCCGATCATCAAGTGCGGCGAGGAATGGCTGGCCGTGTTCTGCGCAGGCGTCTTCCTCTCATTCGCCGCGCACCTGATCCTGATTACGGGCCCATACTCGCTGGCAAGGCAGGTCGCGGTCAGCATCGCCGGCATCGCGGCGATGACGGCCGTCGCCTACTACGTCTCGTGGTCCAAGCAGCAGGACGGCAAGTCGGCCGTCGCTCATTCCTGATTCCTGCGGTTAGTCGATCGCCCGCGACCGCCGCAGCCGCACCTCGCTATCGCGCAACATGGCGGTGTCCGGCCCGCCTGCCGACTATTTCCTGCGCGACGCCAGGATCTTCTCGGCGGCGCGCAGATGCGGCTTGTCGAGCATCTTGCCGTCCATCTTGGCGACCCCCGATGGGTTATTGGCGAACGCGGCGATCACCCGCTCCGACCATGCGATTTCTTCATCCGTCGGCATGAATGCCGCGTTGACGACGTCGATATGCTTGGGGTGGATCACGGCCTTGGCGAGGAAGCCATCCTGCCGCGCCGCGATCGCCTCGGCCTTTAAGGCATCGAGATCGTTGATGTCGGTCGCGATGGTATCGATCGCGACGACGCCGGCGGCGGCCGCGCCGATCAGGCAGAGATCGCGCGCCAGGATAAAAGGCGAGTGATAGCGGCCATCGCTGCGGTTGCGCGTTGCCCCGAGCGAGGCCGCGAGATCCTCCGCGCCCCACATCATGCCCCACAGCCGCGGGCTCATGTTCTCGAAATCGAGGATTTTCAGGACCGCCCGCGCCGTCTCGGTCGCGACCGTCACGATCCGCGTGGTGCCCTGCGCGATACCGGAGGCCGCCTCGAATGCGTCGAGATAGAGCGCGAGCCTGTTGAGGTCGGCGGCGCCGGCGCATTTCGGCAGCACGATTCCATCGGGCTTGCCGGGCATCACGGCGGCGAGATCGCCGAGCGTCAGGTCGGTGTCGAGCGCGTTGACGCGGATATAGAGCTTCTGCTCCGGGTTGCGCGCATCGAGCATCCGGCGCGTGATCCCGCGCGCGACGACCTTCTGGTCCGGCGCGATGGAATCCTCGAGGTCGAGAATCAGCGCGTCGGCCGCGGTCTTCTTCGCGCTTTCATACTTCCGGGTGCTGTCGCCGGGAACGAACAGGAACGATCGCATCGCTTACGCCTTCGGCTTGCAGTGCATCAGGCCGGTGCGGCGGCAACTGGCCACCACCTCGCCGCGCTGGTTGGTCATGGTGTGCTCGAACTCGACGATGCCCTGGGTCGGCCGCGACTTGCTGGCGCGCTTGCCGATGATCCTGGTGTGCGCCTTCAGCGTGTCGCCATGGAACACCGGCTTGGGGAACTTGACGTCGGTCATGCCGAGATTGCCGACGGTGGTTCCCAATGTCGTGTCGTACACGCTCATGCCGATCATGATGCCGAGCGTATAGAGGCTGTTGAACAGTCGCTGGCCGAACTCGGTCTTCTCGGAGAAATGTGCGTCGATATGCAACGGCTGCGGGTTCATGGTCAGGAGGCTGAACATGGTGTTGTCCATCTCGGTCACGGTCCGGCTGAACTCGTGGTGGAATTCCTGCCCGATCTCGAACTCCTCGAAATACAATCCAGCCATTTACCGTCCCTTGTAATTGGGTGCCCGCTTCTCGACGAACGCATTCAGCCCTTCCTGGCAGTCTTCCGTCGATGCGACCACAACAAAACTTTCCGCCGTGTTTTCCACCGAGCGGCGGAAATCGGCATCGACCGCACGCATGAAGGCGTCGCGTCCGATCTTCATCACGATCGGCGATTTCGCCGCGAGCTTGCGTGCGATCTCGCGAGCCCGCGCGAGCGCGGTGCCCTTCGGCACCACCTCGCTGAGCAGCCCCATGCGAAAGGCGGTCGCGGCATCGAGGGGCTCGCCAAGGAACAGCGGGCCGAATGCTTGGTGCTTTCCGACCAGCCGCGGCAACTGCACGAAGTGGATCGCTGGGATCAGGCCGACATCGATCTCGGGATAGCCGAATGTCGAGCCGTCGCCCGCGACAATCATGTCGCAGGAGATCGCGATCGTCATGCCGCCGGCGCGTACCGCGCCATCGATCGCCGCAATCGTCGGCTTGCCCATGCGATACTGCGTATCGTTCAACGCGAAGTATAGCCGCTCGAGGAATGTCTTGGTCTCGATCGCGGGCTTGCCCCTGACGATGTCGAGATCGAGGCCGGCGCAAAACACCTTATGGGCGCTGCTGACGATCACAGCCCGCACCGCCTCATCATCGCGGGCCTTCGCCAGCGCCGCCAGCAGCGCGTCGATCAGGGGAATGCTGAGTGCGTTGACCGGCGCGCGATCCAGCACGATCTCCGCAATCTGGTCGGTGACCGAGTAACGAACGAGGTCGGTGCTCATGATGTGTTGCCTCCCGTTAGCTCTTGGCCTGCCGCACGGCGCCCGACAGCAGCAGGCCGTCGATCTCGGCGGAACCGAAACCAGCCTCCGTCAGCACGGCGCGGCTATCTTGCCCGACGTCAGGCGCGGGGCAAAGGTGATCCTCGGACAGGCTCGCGATCCCCGGCGTGCGCGGCGTGTAGACCGCGCCGACGCCGGGTGTGTCCTGGCGCACCGACGCCCTGGTCGCCTCGACATGGGCGTTGCGCAGCCATTCACCGGGATTGAGGATCCGCTCGGCGATGATATCGGCCGCATGCAGCCGGGTCAGCCAGGCGTCCGTCGCCTGGGTCAGGAACACGTCGCGCAATTGCGGGATCAGCGCATCGGCCGCGTCGGCGCGGCGGGCGAAGTCGGCAAAACGCGGGTCGCCGGCGAGATCCTCGCGGCCGATCGCAGCGCACAGCCGCTTGTATTGGGGCTCGTTCACCAGGGTGACCATCATCCAGCCGTCCTGGGTCTGGTAGGTGCCGGCCGGAACGTTCAGCGCGCGCGGCGCGCCGCCCTCGAGGATGAACTCCGCGACCTTGTGGCCGAGCAGCGCAGACGTCGACTGGCAGAGATTGACGTCGATCCAGCGGCCGGTGCCGACGGTGGCACGCGCGAACAGCGTCGTAGCGATGGCCTGGAACGCATAGACGCCGGTGACGACGTCGGAAATCGTGGTACCGACCCGATGCGGCACGCCATCGGCGCCGAGATTGACCGAGACCAGCCCCGAGAACGCCTGCGCCACCGAATCCGAGCCGGGCCGCTTGGCGTACGGGCCGCTCTGCCCGAAGCCGCTGACTGACAGATAGACCAGGCCGGGATTGTCGCGCGACAGGCCTTCATAGCCGAGCCCGAGCCGCTCTGCGACACCGGGACGAAATCCTTCGATGAGGACGTCGGCCTCGCGCGCCAGAAGCTGCGCGATCGCGATCCCGTCCTTGTGCTTCATGTCGAGGCAGAGGCTGCGCTTGCCGCGGTTGTAGACCGCCGACAGAGTGGTGTGATTGCCGTAGGTCGTGCCGAGATAGCGCGACCAGTCGCCCTCCGGCGGCTCGACCTTGATGACGTCGGCGCCGTAGACGCCGAGCAGCATCGCGCAATAGGGCGAGGCAATCCCCTGCCCGAAATCGAGTACCTTCAACCCGCGATACGGCGCTTCATGCGTCGGCGTCAGCTTGCCCGCCATTTGTCCTCCCATCGCTGTCGAAGAGCCCTGTCCTTTGAGCATGATCCCCGCGCAAGCCCTACGCGTTTGTCGCGCGGGAAAACCGCTGCGCGCCTTTCCGGACCATGCCCTACAGCGCCAGATAGCGCTGCCGGATGTTGTCGTTGGCCTTCAGCTCTTCGATGGAGGATGTGTAGACGATCTGTCCCTTGTCGATAACCGTCGCGTGGCTCGCAAGGCCAAGGCAAAAATGCATGTTCTGCTCGGCGATCAATACTGTGGCACCGGTGCCGCGGAGCTGCCGCAGCAGTTCGCCGATGCGCTGCACGATGATCGGCGCCAGCCCCTCGCTCGGCTCGTCCAGCAGCAGCAGCACCGGATTGCCCATCAGCGTGCGGGCGATCGCCAGCATCTGCTGCTCGCCGCCGGAGAGCCTTCCGGCGATCCGGTGCCGCAGCGGCTCGAGCAGCGGGAACACGTCATAGACGCGGCGGATCGACCACTCGTCCTCGCCATCCGGTCCCTTCTTCTGGCCGATGACGAGATTGTCCTCCACCGTATGCTCGGGAAAGATCTGGCGGTCTTCCGGCACGAAGCCGAGCCCGGCCCGTGCGATGTGATGCGGCCGCATTCCTGAGACCACCTGGCCGCGCAGGGTCACCTTGCCGCGGCGCGCCGGCGCCAGCCCCATGATGGCCTTCATGGTGGTCGACTTGCCGGCGCCGTTGCGGCCGAGCAGCGCCATGGTCTCGCCCTGCCGCACCGACAGCCCGACGCCGAACAGGATCTGGCTGGTGCCATAATAGACGTCGAGATCCTCGACCTGCACCACCGGCTGCGCGCTCATGCCACCGCTCCCGCGTGGTCGTCGCTGCCGAGATAGGCCTCGATCACGGCATCATTCCTGCGGATCGCATCCGGCGTTCCGGTCGCCAGGATCCGGCCATAGCACAGCACGACGATTTGGGGCGCGATCTTGAACACAATGTCCATGTCGTGCTCGATGAACACCACGGTGATCTTCTGCTTCTCCCAGAGCTCACGCACCTTGTCGATCATGCGCCAGCGCTCCTCGGTGCCCATGCCCGCGGTCGGCTCGTCGAGCAGCAGCACCTTGGGCTCGAGCACCAGCGCGAGCGCGATATCGAGCAGCTTCTGGTCGCCGTGCGACAGCGTCGCCGCGGTCCGGTTGCGCTTGCCGGCGAGGCCGAGCAGCTCCATCGCATGCTCGGCGCGGTCACGCGTCTCGGCCAGCGGAAACCGGCGATGCATCACGCCGGCGCGGCGCTGATCGGCACAGACGGCAGCGAGCATCGTCTCCTCCACCGTAAGCGACGGGAAGATGCTCGCGACCTGGAAGGCGCGACCGATGCCATGGCGCACGATCTCCGGCGGGGCCTTACCCGCCATGTCGACGCCGTTGAGCAAAATCTGCCCGGCGTCCGGCCGCAGCGCGCCCGTGATCAGGTTGAAGAACGTGCTCTTGCCGGCGCCGTTGGGACCGATCACGGCGGTGAGCGAACCGTCGGCGAAGTCGAGCGAGACGTCGTCGGTCGCCTTGACGCCGCCAAAGGATTTCGAGAGTCCGCGAATCTCCAGCATGGCTAGCCGCTCGCCTCCCGCAGGCCACCATAGGTGCTCCACGATGTGCCGGCGAGCCAGCCGCAATCGACCGGCACGTTGGCGCCGGTCATCGCCGAGGCTGCATCGGAGGCCAGAAATGCGACGACCCGGCCGATCTCCGAGGGGTCGACGAGGCGGCGAAGTGCTGCATTGGCAGCCAGCGCCGAGACATCCCGCTCTCCGCGATCAATGGCATTCTTCAGCGCCGGCGTCAGCGCATAGCCGGGGGAAACGGCATTGACGCGGATGCCGGACGGCCCCCATTCGGCCGCGAGGCATTCGGTGATGGCGATCACCGCTGCCTTTGCGGGCGCATAGGCATGCAGCGGCATCGAGCGCATGCCGGCAATCGAGGCGACGTTGACGATGCTGCCGCGCTTGCGCGCGATCATCTGCCGCGCAAAGGCAACGCAGGCGACATAGGTGCCGCGCTGGTCGACGCGCACGACGTCGTCCCAGGAGGTCATCGGCAGCTCGTGCGGCCGGACCGGCACCTGGATGATGCCGGCGCTGTTGACCAGCACCGCGACCGGGCCGCAGTCGCGCTCGATCGCGGCCGCACAGGCCTCGACGCTGCGCTCGTCCGCCACGTCGGCCGCAAACGCTTTGCCGCCGACTTCCGCCGCAACCGTCTGCGCCTTGGCGTGGTCGCGGTCGAGAACGGCGACGAGATCGCCGGCCGCCGCGAGCTCACGCACGCACGCCGCGCCGATGCCGCTGGCGCCGCCGGTAACGACACTGATCCGCGTCTGTGCACTCATGGCGCGCGCTCCCCGGCCTCTCCGCGACGCTGCGCGAACCATTCGACGACGAAGTCCATCAGGCCCTTTCGCAGGCCGATGGCAAAGAACAGGATCACGATGCCGAGCACAATGCCGTGATACTCGGTCAGGCGGGTAACGGTATCGTTGAGGATCAGCAGCAGCACCGTGCCGACCATCGGTCCGAGGAAGGTTGTCACGCCGCCGAGCATGTTGATGAAGATGCCCTCGCCCGAGATCGTCCAATAGGCAAACTCGGGATAGGCGCCGGAGACGAACAGCGCCATAATGATGCCGCCGGTCGCGGCGAACAGCGCGGCGAGCACGAAGATCGTCAGCTTGGCGCGCCAGACATCGATGCCGATGAAGCTCGCCCGGGTGGCGTTGTCGCGGATCATGCGCAGCGTGTAGCCGAACGGTGATTGCGCGATCTGGCGCATGAGCAGCAGGCCGATCACCAGCAGGGCGCAGCTCGTGATGTAGAGATGCAGATGGTTCGACAGATCGATGCCGAGAAACGGCGGCCGCGGAATCCCGCCGCGCAGGCCTTGGTCGCCGCCGGTCAGCGATTGCCACGACAGGATGGTCGAGTGAATCAGCATCTGGAATGCCAGCGTGACGAATGCGAAGTAGATCTCCTTCAGCCGCACGCAGATCGCGCCGATGACGACGGCAACGACCAGAGTCATCGCCAGCGTGGCGACGAAGGCCACCGGGATCGGCACACCGGTCTTCTGCATCATCAGCCCGAAACCATAGGCACCGAGGCCGAAGAACATGCCGTGGCCGAACGAGATCAGTCCGGTGTAGCCGACCAGAAGGTTGAGCGACGTCGCGAACAATCCATAGGCGGCGCAGCGGATCACGAAGTCGAGCAGCTGCTTGCTGCCGAACAGCACCGGAAGCAGCGCGAGCAGCACAAAAGCCACGAGCGCGATCAGCACATCGCGGTAACGCTGCGGCCTGGCGTCGATCCGGGCAACATCGAGGGGCTGCGTGCCCTGCCCGGCCTGCAATTCGGTCATGCGACCTCCTTGCCGAACAGCCCGGTCGGACGCGACACCAGCACGACCACCATGAACAGATACATCAGGCCCTCGGTGAACAGCGGAAAGCCAAGCGATCCGAACGAGCGGATCAGCCCGATCAAAAGCGCGCCGATCAGCGCGCCGAGGATCGAGCCCATGCCGCCGATCACGGTCACGATGAAGGACTCGATCAGCACCGAGAACCCCATGCCTGGCGTCAGCGAGCGCACCGGCGCAGCAAGCGCCCCCGCCAGTCCCGCCAGCATGCCGCCGAGCGCGAACACGCCGCCATAGATCAGCCCGGTATTGATCCCCAGCGCCGAGACCATGCCGGGATTATGCGCGGCCGCACGGATCACCTTGCCGATCCTCGAGCGCGCCAGCCCCAGGCCGAGAACAACGGCTGCGGCGAGCGCCACCCCGATCAAGAGCAGATAATACGGCGGTACCACGCCGCCGGCGACGAACAGCGGCGGCACCTGGAACGCGGCCGGCATGCCCATCGACCTGAATTCGGGCCCCCAGATCATGCGGACCACGTCGTCGAAGATCAGCACGAAGGCGTAGCAGACCAGGAGCTGCATCAGCACGTCGCGGCCGTAGACCCGGCTCATGAACACGCGCTCGAAGATCAGGCCGAGGATTGCGGTGCCGACGGCGCCGCTCAGCATCGCCAGCGCGAAGCTGCCGGTGAGCTGATAGGCCGTCATCGCGAAATAGGCGCCGAACATATAGAAGGCGCCGTGGCTGAAATTAACCACCTTGAGCACGCCGAAGATCAGCGTCAGCCCAACGGCGACAAGGAACAGCAGCATGCCGATGATCAGGCCGCTGGTGGTTTGCGTCACCAGGCAAGCAGGGCTGGCGAGGCAACTGGCGAGCGCGTCGAGGTCCACGGAAAATCATCCATCACGGCGGGCCGCAACGTCGGCGCGCGACAAACATCAGATGCAAGGCGGAGGCAGCAGGCTGCCGCCTCCGCCGCACACGCGGATCAGGTGTAGCCCTTGCTTTTCTTCCACTCGGCTTCGAGCTCGAAGATGGTCTTCCAGTCTCCGGCCTTCACATCGGGCACATAGGGCTCCTGCGGGATCGTGGTGCCCCAGCCGATGGCGTAACCGACCAGCGTGTGGTCGTCGGCGCGCATGGTGACGGTACCGTCGGCGCCGAACGGGCACTTGATCGTGAGGCCGGTGAGCGCCTCCGCGACCTTCTTGCCGTCGGTGGAGTTCGCCTTCTTGACGGCCTCGTTGAGGAACATGACCGCCGTGGCGTTCTGCCACGACCAGTTGGTCGGATACTCGTTGTACTTGGCCTTATAGGCGTCGCCCCAGGCGGCATTTTCGGGCGTCGGCGGGAATGTCTTGATGTAGCGGTCGCCGGAGTGGATGCCCTTGGGCAGGTTCTTCACCACCGTAAGCGCGGTGTAGTCGGCCATGTTGACCGCGAACACCTCCATCTGGGTGAACATCGCGTAGATGTTGGCCTGGTCGATGTAGGAGGTGAGATCGCCGCCCCACAGGCAGGAATAGAGCGCCTGCGGCTTGGCCTGCAGGATCTTCGTCACCACCTCGGTGTAATCGGGCTGGAACAGCTTTGGCCAGGACTCGCTGATGATCTCGACGTCGGGCGCGAACTTCTTCAGGTACAGCACGAACTCGCCTGTGGTGTCGCGGCCATAGGCGTAGTCGGGCGAACAGGTCGCCCATTTCTTCAGGCCCTTGGCCTTGGCGATCCCTGCCGCGTAGCTGGCGCCGACGATCGAGTCATGAATGCCCTGCCGCACGCAGCGGAAGGCGTTCGGAATGTGCTGCTTGGGATCGGCGGTCAGCGATGACGCTTCCGAGCAGGTGTGGATGCAGAGCACGCCGAGATCGCGCGCCACTTCGTGAACCGCGAACGATCCCGAGGATGCTTCGCCGTCAAGCAGCATCTCGCAGCCGTCGGTGTTGACGAGCTCGCGCGCGATGCGCGCAGCTTCCTGCGGCTGCCCCTTGGAGTCGCGAATCACCATTTCGATCTGCCGTCCGGCAAGGCCGCCGGCTGCATTGACCTTCTCGACCTCCAGCAGCACCGCGTTGCGCGAGGACGTCCCGAGCTGCGCGACGCGGCCCGACAGAATGGTCGGCATGCCGATCTTGATCGTCTTGGCCTGTGCGCGCGCCACCCACGGCGCGGCAAAGCTCACCGCGCCGGCGCCCATCAGCGCAAGCGTCGAGCGCCGGGTGATGCCCGGTTTCCGGGTCCTCTTCATCATTCCCCTCCCTGTCGGGTTCGCGTTCCCAAAATCCCTGCCGGAGATCGTTTCGTCTCCATGACCACAATGTTTTCAGAGCAAGGGGGGTGACGTCAAGCCAAAGATGAATTACGACTCATAATTCATCTAGGGAGAAAACGGCGCCGGAATCGGCCCCGCCAGCGGCAAATGATCAACCTTTCCAGCTTCATCGCATTTCATGCCAGGCGGACCCCGGACCGCTGTGCGCTGAAATATCGCGGCGAGGACGTCTCCTACGCCGACTTTGATCTGCGGATCCGGCAGGTCGGCGGCTGGCTCGCGGGGCGCGGGATCGCGCCCGGCGATGTCGTCGCTGTCCTGATGAAGAACAGCACGGCCTTTCTCGAGCTGGCGTTCGCGACCAGCCATATCGGCGCGGTGTTCCTGCCGATCAACTATCGCCTGTCGGCCGATGAGGTCGGCTACATCGTCGGCAATTCGGGTGCGCGCCTCTTGGTCGCCGACGAGGAATTTGCCGCGATCGCGACCGGCGCGCCGGTCGTGCTGCTCGATGAGGTCGCGCAGTCCAGCGTCACCAACCTCGCGCCCGACATCGCACCGGCGCCGATCCATGTGCGCCAGCCGCGCGACCTGATGCGGCTGATGTACACCTCGGGCACGACGGATCGTCCCAAGGGAGTGATGCTCACTTACGAGAACATCTACTGGAAGTCCGCCGACCAGACCCTGGTGCTCGGGCTCAACGCCGACACGCGGCTGCTCGTCATCGGCCCGCTCTATCACGTCGGTGCGCTCGACCTGCCCGGCATCGCGGTGCTCTGGCATGGCGGCATGCTGTGCATTCACCGCACCTTCGAGCCCGAGCCGGCGCTCGCCGCGATCGAGCGGGAGAAACTCAACGCGGCATGGTTCGCGCCGGTCATGACCACGGCGCTCCTCACCTGCCCGAACCGCGAGCGCTACGACGTCTCCAGCCTGCAATGGGCGATCGGTGGCGGCGAGAAGACGCCGGAGCTCCGCATCCGCGCCTTCTCGGACTATTTCAAGAATGCGCGCTACATCGATGCCTACGGCCTCACCGAAAGCTGCGGCGGCGATACCTTCATGGACGCGGGCCGCGAGATCGAGAAGATCGGCTCGACCGGCCGCGCCATCGCCCATGTCGAGATCGAGATCCGCGACGATGCCGGCAAGCACCTGCCGGCCGGCCAGAACGGCGAGATCTGCCTGCGCGGCCCGAAGGTCACGCAGGGCTACTGGAAGGATCCGGAGAAGACCGCATCCGCGTTCTTCGGCGACTGGTTCCGTACCGGCGATGTCGGCTATCTCGACGACGACGGCTTCCTCTATCTGACCGATCGCAAGAAGGACATGATCATCTCCGGCGGCGAGAACATCGCCTCCTCCGAGGTCGAGCGCGTCATCTACGAAATGCCTGAAGTGCGCGAGGTCGCGGTGATCGGCTTGCCGGACGCGCGCTGGGGCGAGAAGCCGGTCGCCATCGTGGTGCTGGCCGACGACGCCAAGCTCGACCTGCCCGGTCTCACCGACTTCTGCCGGACACGGCTCGCCGGCTTCAAGGTGCCGCGGCAGCTCGTCATCCGCGACAGCCTGCCGCGCAATCCATCCGGCAAGGTGCTCAAACGCGTGCTCCGCGCCGAACTCGAGGCCACCGCATGACGCAAGCGACATCCGCCAAAGTGACAAAGCTCAACCGGGTCGAACGCAACGCCTGGACCAAGCAGAAGATATTCGACGCAGCGACCAAGGTCGTCGGCAAATACGGCTATGCCGAAGCCTCGGTCGCGCGCATCACCGAAGCCGCCGGCGTCGCGCAGGGCACCTTCTACAATCATTTCGAGAACCGCCAGGAGTTGCTCGACCAGCTGCTGCCGAAGATAGGCCTCGACATGGTCCGCTTCATCCATGCGCGCACCGGCACCGCGAGCGAGGCCCGGCAGGAGGTCGAGCGCTTCAGCGCCTTCTTCGATTTCATCCGCGAGGTGCCGGAATTCCTGCGCATCCTTAACGAAGCCGAATTCTTCGCGCCGATCGGCTACCAGAAGCATTTCGACAACATCTCGAGCGCCTATGTGCGGATCCTGCAACGCGCACGGGCTGCCGGTGCGACCAACGCGTTCAGCGACGAGGAATTCGAGGCCATCGTCCAGGTGCTGATGGGCGCACGCGGTTATCTCAGCCGCCGCTACTCCTATTCCGAGCGCGGCGTCACGGCGGTGCCCGACTATGTGATCACGGCCTATCAAAAGCTGGTCACCCGCGGCCTGTTCACCACCAGCGACAAGGGAAGAAAATCATGAGCGCTGAGGGCACCATCCTCGTCACCGGCGGCAGCCGCGGCATTGGCGCGGCGACCGCGACACTGCTCGCCGATCAGGGGCATCGCGTCGTCATCGTCGACATCGCGCCCGAGCCGCTGGTTGGAACAGCCGCCGTCCTGTGGCCGGCGCCGTTCGACGTCGCGAGCGAGAGCGCCGTTGTCGCGGGCATTGCCGATATCGAGACCGCGCATGGTCCGATCAGCGGCCTCGTCAACGCCGCCGGCGTGTTCGGCAAGATGCACGCGATCGAACGGGTGCGGATGGAGCAATGGGACCGCGAGGTCAATATCGACCTGCGCGGCACCTTCCTGGTCGCGCGCAGCGTCGGCATCGCTATGGCGAAGCGGCGGCGCGGCGCGATCGTCAACGTCGCCTCGGTGGCCGGCATGACGTCGGGCCCGATCCACGCCTATACCGCGGCGAAGGCCGGCGTCATCCAGATCACGCAGACGCTCGCCGCCGAATGGGGCCGCACCGGCGTCCGCGTCAACGCGGTGTCGCCCGGCTTCACCCGCACGGCCGCGCTCGAAGCCGGCATCGCATCGGGCGCCCTCGACAAGAATCTGCTGGCACGGCCGACAGCAATGAACCGGCTGGTCGAGCCGATCGAAGTGGCGCAGGCGATCGCCTGGCTGCTGTCGCCGCAGAGCAGCGGCGTCACCGGCATCAACCTGCCGGTCGATGCCGGCTACATCGCAGGCACCACCTGGGCGGCCTATGGCGGCCTGCCGGAAGCCCCACGCAGCTGAGGATAACGCATGAATATCGAGCTTCCGCGCAAACACCTCGATCTGTCCTCCGCCATCGCCGAGGGCGACATCCGCGTGCTACTGATGGTGCTGGTGCACATGACCGGCGACGAGAAGTGGCTCGAGCCGCCCTACAAGCCGAAGCGCGACGTCCGCCTGATCCCGGATCCCGACGCCGGCGTGCCGAAGGAGATCCAGGACGAGATTCGCGCGGCCGTCCTGAACCTGTTCGCGCACGGCACGCCCAAGCCCGTCATCACCGATCCCGGCGATGAGCTGATGCTGCGGATGATGCGCGCGACGCTCGGCGAGAATGTCGCGCCGGAATATGCCCCGCTGATGCGGGAGGAGATGGGCTTCGTTCCGCGCGACGCGCGCTGGCGCGAGCGCCCTTCTGGCGAGAAGCTGGCGCAGCAGCATGTGCTGATCGTCGGCGCCGGGGTCTGCGCGATCGCGCTTGGCGTTGCGCTCGGCCGGCTCGGCATTCCCTATACGATTGTCGAGAAGCAGGACGAGATCGGCGGCACCTGGTATGTCAACCGGTATCCCGGCTGCGGCGTCGATACGCCGAACCACTCCTATTCCTTCTCGTTCGGCGCCCGCAATCCGTGGACCCGCTATTTCGCGCAGCGCCAGGAATTGCTCGATTATCTGCTCAAGGTCGTGCGCGAATACGACATCCGCAAGCACGTCCGCCTCAATACCGAGCTCGTCGCCTCGCGCTGGGACGAAGGCAAGCGGCGCTGGATCTCGACGCTGAAGACCGCGGGCGGCGAAGAGACCTTCGAGTCCACGGCGCTGGTCAGCGCAATCGGCCAGCTCAATGATCCCTTGCCTGCTCGCTTTGAGGGAGATGGGGACTTCACCGGCTTGACGGTTCATTCGGCGCTGTGGTCCGACGACATCAAGCTCGACGGCAAGCATGTTGCCGTGATCGGCACCGGCGCGACCGCGATGCAGCTGGTGCCGTCGATCGCCGACCGCGTCGCCTCAGTCACCGTCTACCAGCGCACCGCGCAGTGGGCGCGGCCGGTGAAAGGCTATTCCGATCCGATCACCGAAGGTGCGCAGTGGCTGCTCGCGCATCTGCCGTTCTATGTGCAGTGGTATCGCTTCAACATGTTCTGGCGCTACGGCGACGGATTGCTGCCGTTCCTGCGCAAGGATCCGGCCTGGCCGCATCCGGACCGCGCCGTCAACAAGGGCAACGACCGGCATCGCCAGGAGCTCGCCGACTTCATTCTCTCCGAGCTGAAGGATCGCCCCGACCTGATCGAGAAATGCATGCCGACCTATCCGCCGTACGGCAAGCGCATCCTGCTCGACAACAACTGGTTCAAGACGCTGACCAAACCGAATGTCGAGCTGGTCACCGACAAGATCGACCATTTCGCCGCGGACGGAATCGTCACTGCCGACGGCACATCGCGGCAGCACGATGTCATCGTGATCTCGACCGGCTTCAAGGTCTCCGAGATGGCGGCACGGCTCAACATCACTGGGCGTGACGGCAAGAACCTCAAGCAGGCGTGGCACGACGACAATCCGACCGCCTATCTCGGCCTCACCGTGCCTGATTTCCCCAATCTCTTTCTGATGCTCGGGCCCAATTCGGGGCCTGCACATGGCGGCAGCGTCATCTTCCAGTCGGAGTGCCAGAGCCGCTACATCTCCGCCTGCCTTGTCGAGATGATCGAGAACGACATCGCCGCGATCGACGTGCATCCCGACGCGCATGACACGTATATCCGCGACGTGGACACCGAGCATGAGCAACTGATCTGGACGCATCCGGGCATGACGACCTACTACCGCAACAGAAGCGGCCGGGTGTTCTCGGCGATGCCGTGGCGGTTCGTCGACTACTGGAAGATGACGCACGATCCGGATTTCACCCAATATCGAAAGTCGCGACAGGAATCCTGACCTGAATTACCCCGCTCGTTAACTTGACAGATCGCCATAACTGCCGCAGCATTTCGCTGACTGCACCTGTGGGGTGCTGGAGCGTTCGCTCCTCGCGTCGCAGGAATTGACGGACGATTATGGGATCGGCCGCCAGGCAGCAGAAGCGGACAGAGGTCCGTCGGCCCACCTCTTGGAGAGGAGCATGACGCCACCGGCGAAAGCCAGCGACCTTGCTCAGCGGCAAGGTCTCGGTGCACGTTGAGGCGAACAGCAGCTGCTAGCCGCGTGCACTGCCGACAATCTGAACATATCCGCAGGACAGGAGCGCAAAGGCCACGCGCTTTTAGGTCCCGAAACACCACTGGTCTACACCAGAGATCCTTCGCTAAAACGAAGTAGCAGGGCCCCGCGATGCTTGACTGCACCGGGGCCCGTTCGTTTGCCCGCGATTTCCCCTTCGTCACGCCGCATTGCGCCACAGCGCGGGATCGGGAACAATTATCCCGACGAGGTGAGGAACGATGATGGAAAAGCCGCGGGTCCGAATTTACACCGACTACAAGTCTCCTTATGCCTATGTCGCCAACAAGCGGCTGTTCGAGCTTGAGGAGACGTACGGCGTCGAGCTGGAATGGCTGCCCTACACGCTGCGCATTCCAGAATTCATGGGCACGGTCGAGGAGCGCACGCCGCACTTCTGGCGCAAGGTGCGCTACGCCTATATGGATGCGCGCCGGTTCGCCAACGCGCAGGGACTGACCATGAAGGGCCCGCGCCGGATCTATGACGCCTTCTACGCCAGCGCCGGCATGCTGTTCGCGCAGCGCCACGGGCTATTCCGGCCCTATCACGACACGGTGTTCCGGAAATTCTGGAACCACGAGCTGGAGATCGACGAGCTGTCCGAGATTGCCGGCGTGATCACCGCCGTCGGTGGCTCCACTGAGGCCTTCGAGGCCTATGTTCGCGGCCCTGCCCGCGCCGAACATGATCGCATTATCGACGAGGCCGAAGCGCTCGGCGTGTTCGGCGTGCCCAGCATGGTGTTCAACGGCGAGCTGTTCTGGGGCGGCGACCGCATCGACATGCTGATCGAGCGGATCAAGCAGCCGGAGACGATCGCAATCGCGCTTGGGAGCCGGCACCGGACGTAGGCGCCGACCGTTTCGAATCTGCCTATCGTCCCTGATCGATCAGCCTCCAACCAGGATAGCCCAGCACCCGGTCCGTTCCAGCACGGGTTTCAACGCCGCACGATCGCCAGCATCGAGCGCGACAAGCTTCTCGCGCAGTTGCTGCAGGCATTTGACCTGGTATTTGAATGGCGCCAGCGCGTAGGGCAATCCCCAGACGTTGATCTCGACCCGTTCGAGGCCCTTTGCGAACGCATCCGCATTGGCAGCCAGGAACGGAAGATAGAGTTCACCGGCGATCCGCAGCAGCGCCTCGGCGAATCCGCCGAGCGCCTGATCGCGCGGATACCAGCTGCCCTCGACACCTGACGCATCGTCGAGCCGCCGCACCCAGTGGTCGGTGAACGGCGCACGTTCGCGCATGATCCGCATCGGGGTCGGGTCGGTCGCCATCTCGCTGAGCTGGCCGAACCAGGCAAAATCCGCCAGCGACGGCCGGCTGCCGAACAGATAATTCGTCATGCCGACATGCGGCTCGAACGCCGCAAGCGTCCGCCGGTAACTCTCTTCCAGCAGCGGCCTGTTCTCATCCGTCGCGCCGAGAATGACCATGCGCGAAATCTGCCGCAGACGGAACTCCTCGATCTCCTCGCGGCTGCCGGCCTCGGCCTCCGACGTCGACCACTCCTCGCCGGCCCAGCGCGAGACATAGGCCTGATCTTCCGGATCCCACCAGCGATAGAGAAACAACGGCTTCACTGCCCATTCGTCGGCGAGGTCCTCGAGCAGATCGCAGATGAAAGCGATGGCCCTGTCTTCCGGAATCACCGACCGTCCCTGATGCCGCGCTTCCAGATCATAGGCCAGCGTCGTGGTCTCGCCGCGGTAGCTGCCGTCGGGATATTGCAACACCGGGATCAGCATCAGCTTCAGATGCGCGGTTGCCTCGCGCAAAGCCTTGGTCATGATCACCCAATCGTGCGGGATCCGGCGGTAGCGCATCAGCGCGCGCAACTTGATCGCATAGGGCGAGGCGGTCGAGCCGATCAGGCGATAGCGTCCCTCCGTCATGACGATTGCTCCGAAAACGCCGGATTGCCGTACGGATAGAACCGCGTGAGGTCGACGTTCCTGTAGGGCAGCTTGTCCAGGCGCGTCGTGCCTAGGAACGGCTGATCCGGCTCGACCAGCAGGATCGTCCTGGCAAAACCGTTGTCGTCAAAGCCGCGCCGGAAGTGCACCCGCGACTTGATCGCCATCACGTCAAAGGTGCCGATGTCGGGCACCAGCGCCTTGAGCGAGAACGGCTCCATGACCTGCACCAGATAGGTGGACAGGATCAGTACATTGTTGCGGCCGAAGCGCACGCAGACCCAGAACTGCCCATAGCCCTCGCCCGCAGCTGAGATGGTGCCCTGGATCCGAACCGGATCGCCCGCCGACTCGTCGGCAAGGCCGCCGATCTCCATGTCGAAGGCATCGCCCGCCTTGGCGCCGGCGGCCTTGAGGCTTGCCGTCGCCCTGGCGTCGGCAATGGTTGCGATGACAGTGTTGGCGAGGTCCTGCGCGATGATCTCACGCAGCAGCCAGGTCGCCGAACCCGACCGGTCGCTGTGATCGGCCAGCACCACCGGTGTGTTGCCAGCGGCGACGGCCTGCTTGGCCAGCGCGACGCCCTCGGCGATGCTGTGCAATCTGGTCGACTGCAGCAAGGCTTCGCGCAACCGCCAGATCGTGCCGGCGAGATCGCGCGCGATTTGCTCGGCGAGCTTTGGATCGTCGTTGGTCAGAACCTGAACGGTCATGCCGACATCGGGAACGTCGGCGAACGGGAAGCCGAAGAAGATGTTGACGTAGACGTCGACCTCACGGGCCTCCCAGACCAGCGCGCGCTGCACGAGATCCATCCAAGGCCGCGCCCCGGTCCATTGCAGCACCGTGGGCGAGATCACGGGAACCTTGATCGTCCTGTGCGCCGGCTTGTACTCGCCGCGGATCGCCCGCACCAGCATGCGCGCGGCGCGTTCACCCTGCAGATGCGCGTCGTAATGCGGGAAATATTTCACCGCGAACGCCATGTCCGCCTGCTCGAGGAACGTCTCGTCCTCATTGCCGTGCAGATCGAAGGTTGCGGCGATGAAGGCGGAGCGGCCGACCACTTCGCGGACCTGCCGCGCCAGATCGGCCTCCGGCCGCGGCACGTCGCGCACGGCCATCGCGCCATGCAGGCACAGATAGACGCCGTCGAACGGGCCCTCCTCCTTCAGCCCGTCGATCATCTTGCCGGTAAAGGTGCGATAGGCTTCCTGGGTGATCCAGCCAGACCCGGTGTAGGTCTTCGGCCAGAGCGGGGATTCGATGCCGACCAGCTCGACCTCGGAGAACTCGCGTGCCACCTGCACAAAGCCGCCCATATAGTTCTTGGGATCGAACTGCAGCAGCGCCTCGCCCTTGGCCGGCGAGCCCGGATAGAAGAAGTCGTCGAGCGTGGTCTCGTTCGGCAGGAACGAGACGGTTTCGTGGGAGAAATGCAGGACGGCGATACGTATCTTGCGATCGCTCATTTTGGTGCGCCTCGGCTGTTTTCCGCATTGTGGCATTGAAGGCGCGGCGCGCCAATCCGCATTCGGTTTTTGCCCGCCAGCCCTGCAAATACGCAGGCGCAGCGCAGCTTGCCGCCGCACGGATTCTGCTATGGTCCGCGGCAACAACCGGGCCGCGGCCCCGCAGATATCTCGAGGAGAGAACGCCATGAATCCCCCCGTCAGCTCGCCCGCGATCAAGGTCGTCAAATCCGTCCGCGAGCAGGTGAGCGCCGAGGAGTGGCAGGCCCGCGTTGATCTTGCCGCCTGTTACCGGCTGACGGCGATCTACGGCATGACCGAGATGATCGCGAACCACATCTCCTGCCGCGTGCCCGGCACCACCGACCAGTTCCTAATCAACGCCTACGGCATGCTGTATGAGGAGATCGACGCCTCCAGCCTGATCAAGGTCGACGTCGAGGGCAACACGCTGCTCAACGCCACCGACTACGACGTCAACGTCGCCGGCTTTGTCATTCACAGCGCTATCCACATGGCCAAGCACGACATGGATTGCGTCGCGCACACCCACACCCCGGCCGGCATGGCGGTCTCGGCGATGGAATGCGGCCTGCTGCCGCTGGCGCAGACCTCGATGCGCTTCCTGCACATCGCCTATCACGACTTCGAGGGCATCGCCGACAATGTCGACGAGCGCGAACGCCTGGTCCGCGACCTCGGCGACAACGAGGCGATGATTCTGCGCAACCATGGCCTCTTGGTCGTCGGCCGCACCGTGCCCGCCGCCTTCAACGTGCTGTTCCGCCTCGAGCGCGCCTGCCAGACCCAGGTGATGGCGCTGTCCTGCAACACCAAGCTGATCTATCCGCCGCAAAATATCCTCGAAGACACCTATGAGCGGATGCTGCCGAAGCCCGGCCGCGCCGCCCGCAACGGCGAACTCGCCTGGCCCGCTCTGCTGCGCAAGCTCGACCGGGCGGATCCGTCGTATCGGGATTGAGAGCGAAAGCCGGCGCAGGCTTTCTCCATTCGTCGTCCCGGCGAAGGCCGGGACCCATAACCACAGGGTAGCCTTGTTGAAAAACAGGCCGTGGCCCCAGCGTCGCGCAACAATTCGCATTCGTGGTAATGGGTCCGGCCTTCGCCGGGACAACGCTGAAATTGTTGCACGATCTGTGAGTCACAAATCCGCGTTCTCGCGGCGTGTTTCGCCCGAGCTTTGCTCTTCGTTCCGCCCTCCCTGTTGAAGAGAGCTTAGGGAAAGTTGGGAGCCGATCGCACCCATGGGCCCCGAGCAATGGGTAGAACTTGACGTGCCCCTCAAGCGCGTGAAGAAGCGCCGAGTGATCCAGCAGCCGCTGTCCGACCTGGCGGTCGAGATTGCCCGCGAGGCGCTCAGGGCATCGAACAAGCAATACGTCTTCGCCTGCCCGCTCGGCGATCAGCACGATCTACGCGGACGGCGGCGACCTTGGCCGGCGATCTTGGCTTTGATGATGCGTGGATCGCACGTTGCCTCGATCATTCCTCGAGCAAGAAGGCCGAGGTCGCCGTGCCCACCGTCACCGGCAAGGTCTACAATCATTCGACGCGAATGAAGGAAAATCGACGGCGTCGCGGCCGAGTTGCGACGGATCATTGGCAGCCTCGCAAAGCAACCTGAGACCAATCTACGTCTCGTCGCCTGAATTACGTGCGGAATACCAGGCGGGCGTCTTGGGAGACCGCACGTGTGGGACCCTTTCTTTGTCAAGCGGTGCGAAGCCATTTGGCTGACGCAAGGCCCCCGGCAGATGAGATGTCCATCTGGATCGACACGGGAGAACACCGCCGGCCCCTCGAATGATGAAACGCAAGAACCGAGGGGAGCGACTTTATGCGTCCCGAAGGGAACCATCTTCCTGCCAGGGCGTCAATTTGGAACTCGCTCAACGCTGCGGCGGGAGGTGGCCCCTTGGACACTATCGATATCCTAATCGTCGATGACGAGCATTTGGTCCACAGCTTCATTAGCGGTGCTCTTAGCGAGGCGGGCTTTGCGCCATTTGGCGTTTCGTCGGGCGATGAGGCGTTGAGCCTGTTGCGAGACAGCGGAGATAAGTATCGAGCCCTCGTCACCGATGTAAATCTCGGCGCGAATACGATGGATGGCTGGCAGCTTGCTCGCCGTGTCCGAGAAATGCATCCCGATTTTCCGATCGTTTACATGACCGGCGCCAGCGCCGAGCAATGGACTGCGAACGGCGTGCCCAACAGCATCCTTTTGACGAAGCCATTTGCGCCTGCCCAATTGGTGACTGCCGTCTCTCAACTGTTGAATGTTGGTACGTCTCCGCTCTGTCCAAAGGACTTGCCATAGCCGCGCCACCGGGTTTGCGACACAGATGGCGGCATTCTAGGCTGCGTCATGTTTCGCCCGAGCCCATTTGCGGCTTAGTGCACCGTCTGCCGTCGATGCCGCGACACGTGCTCGATCAGTTCCGCGTTCAAACAATTTAGGATGCGCTCCAACTGCTCGTTGACCAGCAAGAGAGCCCTCAGAGCGCTGCGCACATCGCCGTCGCAGGCGGCAACGATCTCGTCTAGCTCCCGATCATATTCGTCCAGATAGTCGTTGGTCGTTGGGTGCGGCATACGAACAACATCCAAACAGAAAATACCGTCTCAGGATCGACGAGCACGCCGCTTGTCCTTGATATTCACAGGCGAGCGCCAAAGACCCGGTTGCATTTCGGCGAACGGCGATCTGCTCTGGACCAATACTTTTAACGGTTTTGGGAGATTACATGGTCGAGGTGTATTTCAATGTCAGACATGATCTGCTCGTCGTGAGAAAGGGTTTTCCGGTGCCGGCTGTCAGCGCTCAAGGTAAGTGGCGCAAGAGCAGAAGGAGGGTCGTCAGGGTCAGCGAGGAGATCAGACAGGCGGTCCAGAGCCACGGCTACTACATGCGTAAACTGCGCGATCTCAAGAAGAACTAGCACCGATCGGCACACAAAAGCCCGGCCGCCAATTAAGACGGCCGGGCGAAATGCAAATATGAACTCGATGAACACTGGGTATATGCTGCGGTGCGGGGCGAACTTCCATTCCGGATGAATACGGTGGCTCCGGTTTGCCGGCATGCCGTCCGGGTTTTTACGGATAGACTGCATCGCGCGCAGCGCCTCCAATGGCTGCATTCTTTTATTAGTATTTGCGGTCGCGCCGTTCCGTCGGACGATCTCCTGCCAGTAGACCTTCGGACCATGCGCTTCCGCTTCATTGGGAGCATGCGATGATCGACCAAAGGACTGCGCCTTACGCTGCGTTCATTTTGCGGATTACGATTGCCGGGCTGTTCCTGGCGGCGCTCTACGGCAAGTTCATCTTGAAGCCGATCGGTCTTTGGTGGAACGGCCTATTGAAAGCCGGATATCCAGAATGGGTGCTCACATACACGTTGAGCGCGGAATTCGCGGCGAGCATCCTATTGCTGCTCGGCGTCTATACCCGCTGGGTGAGCTTGTACACGCTGCCGATGATGCTCGGTGCCACGCACTTCTGGATGGTCCGTAAGAACTTCTGGTTCGTCGAAGGCGGATGGGAAATGCCCTTTGTCTGGGCGGTGATGCTACTCGCCCAAGCACTGCTCGGCGATGGCGCCTTCGCATTGAAGGTGCCGGCGCTGCCTTGGGAGCGACGATTGCAAAAGGCGCCTGCATGAACTTGAGCGACGTCATGTGAGGATCGACGAGCCGAGGAGCGGCCCTAGCTCAGGTAGCTAGGGCCGCCGGTAAGCCCAAGGCGCAGTACACCCCTGCGCTCGTCCTCACTAGAGCGGAACCCCTAAGGTTGCATAGAGCCCGGGACTGCTAAATCCCAAAGGAGTGCCTCATCTGTCTCACCATCATCATGGTGGCGTCGGTGTATCGGCCGTGGGTGAGATACTGGTCTACCTGCGATGCACCTAGCAGCGCGAGGGCTGCAATCGCAAAACCTTTGATCATCGTGGGCCCCATAGGGAGACCGCCAACCGGGCTGGTCAGGTTGAGCATTCCGGAATGCGTTGTCGCTCGTCGCGACCTAACCGCAATGACCTAGACTGACACCAATTGGTAGAAAACCGTTAATCGGCAACGCCAGTCTGGGTTGCCGGCAGTGATATCGCGCGAGAGGCTTGATACTGCCGATCCCGTTAAGGTTTTCGGTGCGCGAGCGGGCCGGCTTTCAGGGCATTCGACGGCGCGGCCTCTCTTTTCTACATGAACAGGGCAATAGCCACGATTGCGATGGGGCTTAGCCCGAGCGCCACGATGAGCGCGCTAAAAGGTAGGTCACTGCAACAACCCCTGCGTTTGGAGTTGGAACTCTACGCCCGGATGCTAGGGATCGCCGGTGCAATTTGTGCCACGGCAAAGCACCGTGGGTGGTAAATAGCTGGTTCTCGGAGCATATTAGCCTTTATGAGACCGTGGCTAAAAATGGCGCTGATAGTTCTCGGCTTGTGCGCAGGCTGGATGGTCATCGGTTTATTGACCGTAGACGATGACGACGAATTCCACCAAGTCATCACGGCGTACAAAGCGCGCTAACTGGGACTGGCACTCGGTTCACCCACGGAGATCCCCGGACCGGCAGAACTACGACGCGAACACGGCAACCAAAACTCCTATGTGCTCTGCGGTTTGGAAGCGTTGATCGTCCGTTCCACCTCATCAGCGAGCGCCCGATGATGGGCGGCTAGCTTGGCAAACAAGTCTTTCTTAGTCTCGTTGGTCGCGAGCTTGCTGATGAGTTCGCACTCCTCGGCCTCGACCCGAAGCTTCTCCAAGTGGGCCTTCATGTCCTTCATTTGAGGTTCCCCGATGCCGGGAACCATTTGAAGAGGGCGCTAGCGGACGTCAATACCCTGCGCTAATCGAGATATGAAACTCTGTTCACCCCGGAGAACATCGGTAGTCCAAACGGGTAAGAACAGATGGTGTCCAATGGAAATTGATGGGGCCAGAACATCTGATGGCGCCTCGTCAAACGAGTTCGTGGCCTAATCGGCAACGGGACCTAAGCTAAGGTACTTTGAGCCGTGCCCTCGAAAGGCGACGCGGGACGCCGGGCCTTTCGCGTATTTGGCCTCGTCTTTTCGCGATTTTGCTGCGCCGGGTTATCGTTGCGACTTCCGTAGGATAGCGCGATGAGCGATTTGGAACTGGTATGGCGATCATGGCGGGCGCTTTCGCGGCTTGACCGGCGGCGATCTATCGAGACGCTTCGGTCGCATTGCGCCGAGGAGCGCGCAACGGTGCTGCGCCGGAATGGCAGCGCCGTCTATGGCGTCAAGGCGGCCTACTATTTGCTCGCGGCGAAAAGATCCCATTTCCCGGGCAGCCCCTTTAATTCGTATGAGCCTCGCTCGGAGAACTTCAGATCGGTGCCTGCTACGAGGTCGGTGACCACCCGCGAGACAAATACCTCATTGCTTCCCGACTGCGACATCACCCGCGCGGCTGCGTGGACGGCAATGCCACCGATGTCGTTGCCTCTGATTTCGACCTCGCCGCAATGAAGACCCGCGCGTACTGGCAAACCAATGCTTTTGCTCTCCTCACTGAGCGCCAAGGCGCATCGCACAGCCCGTCCCGGTCCATCAAATGTTGCCAGAACGCCATCCCCTGTGCTCTTCACCAAAGTGCCGCGATGCTTGCTGATAATCCGGCCGGAACGATCGTCGTGATTGTCCAAGAGGTCACGCCAACGGTGATCGCCGAGTTGCAAAGCAAGATTGGTCGACCCAACGATATCAGTAAAGAGAACGGTAGCGAGTATGCGCTCCAGATCAATTCCCTCGCTGGCGCGTTGTCCAGTGATGAATTCTTCGATGTCTCCGGTAACTCGCTCAATGTCTCCCGTCCAGAACGCGTGATCGCCCGACGGATATTCAATGTATTTCGCTCCCGGGATACCGGCGGCGAGCTTGCGGCCTAACGTTACAGGCACCTGCGCGTCGGTTGTTCGGTGCAGCACTAGGGTTGGCGTGCGGACGACTGGGAGGATGGGGTTGATGTCTATCCGTCGGTTCGAAAGTATGTAGGATTTTAGTGCGCCAGGACTGCTGCCCAACTTTTCGAATTTTGCGATGCGAGCGAGTATCTCCGGATTGCCAGCATCACTCGCGAAAACTCGCTTGAGGAAGTCACCGTTTCCCCAACTCTTTACGACGTAAGCTAACCGTTCCTGAACCTCGGATGGCGCGAGGTTGGGCGGGAGCAGGTCTGATATCCGCGCCAGCCCTCCGAATAAGACCAAGTGGGACACGCGCTCTGGGTAGGTCGTCGCGAATAGAACGCTCATCGACGCGCCTTCAGAGAAGCCAACTAGCGCAGCACGCTTGGAGTTGATGGCGTCCATGATCGTGCGGACATCGTCGATACGTTCCTCAAGAGACGGTACGTCGGCCAACCGATCTGATAGTCCTTGACCTCTCTTGTCGAACGTGACGACCCTTGAGAACTTCGCCAAGCGACGAAGAAAGCGCGTATAGCCCGGGAGTTCGTGCTGAAAATCGATGTGGGATATAATGCCCGGAACTAGGATAATGTCGGTGGGCCCGTCGCCCATGACTTGATAGGCGATGTTGAAGTCGCCGCTCTGCGCATACTGCGTCTCGGGCAACGCTACTTCCGTCATCGCGGCCCCCACCGTTTGTTCGCGTTTCCAACTATCTTCCAGATCAGGCCGGACATCAACGGACGTCATCCACCGTAGATGCCCGGTATTTGCCCGTCACACGATGGGCCGAAGCTATGGTCTGGCACCGGCGGACCTGAAGGTGAACGGTCTAAGGGCCTATTGGGACCCAGCTCAAGCGGCTCTGTTTAAACCATTAACAGACATGGCTTTTATTCGTTCTTTGGATCATGAAAAAAAGGCTTGGCATCAGGACCACACGACTTCACCGTCCACGTCATGCGCACTCGTCAGTTGGACGTCTGGCTCCGCGTGTCAATCGGCATGGAGGCGGTGCTCCCACCGGCATCCGACACATCGGGAGTTCGGGCGGCCTGCGCCAAACCGACGCCGGCCATGACGACGAGAGCGACGATCGCCCGAAGACGCCGTCTGCTGCGCTGACCGTCACCATTGCACTCGCTCCGCCTCGTTACGTCCCGAAACCGACCTGCCTTTTCGTTGGCATATTTGTGGGTATAATTCCCACGTATTCGGGGTACGTCTACCTGGAGAACCGCTGATAATGCAAGAGCTGATCGCTGCCGGTGTGATTGTCGCGATTGTTGCATTCTGCGGCGGGTATTTCTGGGCAATTGCAGGTGAAGTCAGGACGACCGCGAACAAGCGACAACGCAAATGGTAGTCCGGCGCCGTCACCTTGCTCCCGTGATTTGCCCGCGGGACGCGTTTTCAACTAAGCTCGCCGGATGGACATGCTCGTCAAGCTCTACGCCCTGCCCGATTCCCGGCCCGCCTATGATCGATTGCTCAAGGCCGGAATTGCGATGCGCCGCGCGCTCGCGCCTGAAAAGCACAAGGTCGTGGCCTGGGTGCGGGAGACATTCAGCGAGGCGTGGGCCAGCGAAGCCGAGGTTGCGTTCAGCCGCCAACCGGTTTCCTGCTTCATCGCGATCCAGCAAAAGAAGATCGTGGGATTTGCCTGCCACGACGCAGCCTGTCGCAACTTCTTTGGCCCGACCGGTGTCGCGCCGAAGGCGCAGCAGGGCGGAATCGGCAAGGCGCTGCTGTTCGCCTGCCTCGAGGACATGAAACACCAGGGCTTTGGCTACGCCATCATCGGCGGCGTCGGGCCGGCAGAATTCTATTCGAAGGCCGTCGGCGCGGTAGCGATCGAAGGCTCCGCGCCGGGAATCTATCGAGGATTGCTGTAGCTGCGCCTTTCCGGTCTTGTCGCGCTACGAGACAGACTGACAATCTCTGCGTTCACGGAGGTCGGACAATTCAAGGATGGCGGGCGGGTTGAAGATCACGACCGGCATCATCGCCGCGGTGCTGGTCATTGCGGCGGTGGCTCAGGCGCGCAGCGTGCTCGCCCCGCTTGCGGCCGCCCTGTTCATCATCGCGATCGTCTGGCCCGTTCAGCAACGGCTCCAGTCGTGGCTGCCGAAACTCCTCGCGCTCGCGGTTACCGTCGTCGTTACGACCGCTACCTGCGTCGCATTTGCCTCGCTGGCGGCGTGGGGGTTCGGCCGCGTCGGGCGCTCATTGATTACGGATGCGGCGCGGTATCAAGCCTTCTACGATGCCGCGGTGATCTGGCTCGACGGCCATGGCGTCTCCTTCGCCGGCCTTTGGGCGGAGCATTTCAATGTCGGCTGGCTGCTGCGCACCACGCAATACGTCACCGGCCGCGTCAACACCACGTTGAGTTTCTGGCTCGTCGCGCTGGTCTATGTCGTGCTGGGACTTCTCGAGGTCGAAGACGCTGGTCGACGAATCCAGCGGTTGGAGAATCGCACCGCTGCGCGCGTCCTGCTCAAGGGCAGCAAAGCGACGGCCGCCAAGTTTCGCAAATATATGCTGGTGCGGACGCAGATGAGCGCGGTCACGGGTCTCTTGGTCGGCCTGTTCGCCGCCGTGACCGGACTGCCATTCGCATTCGAATGGGGCGTGATCGCCTTTGTCCTCAACTACATTCCTTTCGTCGGCCCTTTCATCGCGACGCTGTTCCCCACGCTGCTGGCTATGACGCAGTTCGAGAGCTGGCCCGCGGTGTTTGGTGTGTTCGCCTGTCTCAACGTCATCCAGTTCGTGGTAGGCAGCTATATCGAACCGCGGGTGGCCGGCTCGACATTGTCGATCTCGCCGTTCCTGGTGCTGTTTGCGATCTTCTTCTGGAGCTCGCTTTGGGGCCTGTTCGGGACCTTCATCGGCGTGCCGATCACGCTCGCTATTCTGACGTTCTGTGCCGAGAGTCCGTCGGCCGCCTGGATCGCTGATCTGTTCGGCGGATCGCACGAAGATAAGCCGGAAGCGTCCTAGCTTCTGGCAATCTCAACCCGCTCGGGCTCGGCGAGGCAGAGCTTCCGGTCCGGGCCGACCATCATTCTGTGGATATAAAAATAACTGACTGCATCGTCAGCTCCCATCACCGGCGACGGGGCCGAGACGACCTTCGACGCACCACACGTACCGATCCAATCGATATGCCGGTGACCGTGCATCACCACCGAGCGATCGGAAAACCTTTGCAACCTGCGTACAAACCAGCTGCCGTTGATCAAGGCCGTCCCGATGCGCTCGGCAAATGTCTTCACCGGCATGGGATATTCCATCAAGTGATGATGGAGCGCGATGGTCCAGCATGCCGTCGGGAAATGACGGATCGCAGCCTCCAACCGCCCCGTTTGCGCTTCCGAAACCAAACCGAGCGCGTTGGTGAAGGAGAAGTGGGTTTCGGCGTTGGAGTTGAGAATGGCGATCCCGAGGCCACCGTCCTGGTCCGGCGGTAGGATCATTGGGAATTGATCATCGAACAGGCCGCGGAGCGCCGCCGCGCGGCGCACGCCCCCGTGCTGCGCAAATTGCGTTATCCGATCATGATAAGGGGCCAGCGCCTGGTTCAACGTGGCCGACGGTTTGCCGTAACCGTCGATGACGCGCATGCGATCGCCCTGAACGGCCGCAATCGCCGACAGGGTACGCATCTGCCGGAGCCGCTTGCCTGGGCTGAACGGCAGGTCGAGGCGCGCAGGATTGGCACGATCCACGACGTTAACATCATGATTGCCCGGAAGCATGATGATGCGTGCTGCGAGCTCGGGATGACCTGCCAATGCATCGAGAAATTCCGCCCATTCGCCGGGCCGGCCGGCGTCCGTCATGTCGCCGCTGATCAGCACATGGTCGAGCGGATCAATGGTATGAATTTCGGCAAGGCGAGCCAACACGCGATTGAAGCGTTCGTTTCCCCGCGGACCGGCGGTCCCGCTTTCGATGCGGAAGCCGTATCGCTCGCCGACCACGTGGAGATCGGACAGATGCGCAACGCGCCAGCAGCGCGCTCCGGACGGCGCCGCGTCGAATCCGGCCAGGTCGGCCGGTTGTTCCGTACTGGCGTCGGCCACGCTCCAGGCCAGTGATGCGATCGCAAGATAGCAGGACACCAGCACCACGGCGTTCGCGAAGGTTGGCAGCACAAGACGATGGATCAGAACCAGGTCATTGATGGTCGCGGTCCATTGCGAAGCAGGCCAGGCCAGGGCCGCGATCGATGCCGCCCCCACAGAGAGCAGTATGCCGGCGCCGACCGAGCACCTGCGCCGCAGCGTAGTGCGAGAGGCAGGAGTTGGGCCGGTGCGCCAGAGCAGCTCCGCCAGATGGCCCAGCGCCTCGCGTGTGAAGGCATAACTCGGTTGGACCGCGAGCGCGTTCAGTGACCAGAAGCTTGTTTCCGCGACTTGTAACAGCGGTCGTCCGCCGAGCCATCCCAACGCCGCGATCACAACCAGCGCCAGCACGGCGCCCACTTCGGACAGGGCAAGGGCGTGCTGCGAAAGGCTCGAAATCCAGGCAGACGCGACCAGTGGCGCAAGGCCGAGCAGCACGCCCGGAAGCAGAAGCGAAATCGTCCAGGCGAACAACAGTTTCGCCGGGCTTATCTCAACCAGAAGGCTACCCACGATCGCCAACAACGAACGCTGTTCCGGGCTGGCGGCATTGTCCTCAAAGTCGCCGTGGCGGGGATCAAGCAGCACGCCGACGTCCTCCGTTGCACGGCGCATTCTGTCACAAACCGCTTCAGACCAACATACGCGCTCCCGGCCCTGGTGGGTTGCGTCGTTGACACCATGCTTACCTGGAGGTTTCGCCAGGGCCTTGATCGGGAGGCTGAGGCGATCGAGAGCGGATGGTTACAGCGGTCTCGAGGCGTGCCGCAGCTTGCTTGAGCATGATCTGTTCGGAAAACCGCTTCGCACTTTTCCGGATCATGCTTCAGCGCAGCTTGCCGAAGAATTCGCGCACCTCGCCGATGAACAGCTCGGGCTGCTCGAATGCCGAGAAATGTCCGCCTTTCGGCATCTCGCTCCAGTGCTGGATGTTGCTGAAGTTCGTCTCCATCCATTTGCGGACCGGCGTGACGATCTCCTTGGGGAACGCGGCAACGCCGGTCGGCACGCTCACCTTGTGCGGGGTTCGCTTGCCCGGCCCAAAACTTTCCCAATAGAGCCGCGCCGACGACGCGGCCGTTGCGGTGACCCAGTACAGCATGACGTTGTCGAGCAGTTCGTCGCGGCTGAGGATGTTTTCCGGATGGCCGTCGCAATCGGTCCAGGCCCAGAACTTTTCGAGAATCCAGGCCGCCTGCCCGCTGGGCGAATCCGTCAGGCCATAGCCGAGCGTCTGCGGCCGCGTGGACTGCTGCTTGGAATAGCCGGAATCCCAGTCGGCATAATATTTGATGCCGTTGAGCGCCCTCGTCTCCTCCGGCGTCGGCTGCCCCTCGACATTGGGCCGGGTCGACATCGCAAGCGTGATGTGAATGCCGGCGCAATGTGCAGCATCCTGCCCGCCGATCGCAGTCGTGACCGCGGAGCCCCAGTCGCCGCCTTGCGCGAAATAGCTGGCGTAGCCGAGCCGCTGCATCAGGACGGCCCAGGCCGTCGCGATCCGGTCGACGCCCCAGCCCGTCGCTATAGGCTTGGCCGAGAAGCCGAAACCCGGCAGTGACGGGCACACCACGTGGAAGGCATCGGCAGCACGGCCGCCATGCGCCACAGGATCGGTCAGCGGCTCTATCACCTTGTGGAATTCGACCATCGATCCCGGCCAGCCATGGGTGATGATCAAGGGCCGCGCCTCCGGATGCTTCGAGCGGACATGGATGAAGTGGATGTCGAGCCCGTCGATTTCGGTGGTGAACTGACTGAAGCGGTTGAGCCGCGCCTCGCGCTGCCGCCAGTCATAGGTCTCGGCCCAATAGTGGCAGATGTCCTTGATCCAGCGCAGCGGCGCGCCCTGGCTCCAGTCGTCGACCAGCTCGGCTTCCGGCCAGCGGGTCCGGCGCAGCCGGCCGCGCAGATCCTCGAGGACATCGTCGCTGACGGCGATGCGGAACGGGCTGATGGCGGTCATGGCGTCTCCCCGGGGATGCTGAACTTTCAGGGAAAGATAGGCTGGCGCGGGTCGCCGATCAAACCCCACGCCGCAAACCTCGCCTGCACGACAAACCGCGAAGTCTGCACGACAATATCCATTATCGGCACCGCGATCTTGCTAAGACAGCAGCTGCGATGGATCGACATCAAACGCGATCGAAGCGCTGATGTCGCAGGAGATGGAGCGCGTGGTGGTAAGCTATCTGATCAGCATCCATGACAGGCAAGATGCGGTGTTGAAGTTGGGATTGCCGCTGGTCATCGCATTCTTGTCCGCCTGGATCATGATCAGGAGATGGGTGAAAAAACCCGGAATCGATTCGACCGAGTTTTCACCGGCAGTCACGTCCGCCCTGTTTGCGCCCGTGCTCCTCGTCACCTACTTCTTCGTGCTGCAATCCATCCTGGAGACAGGCGTTACCGGTCACGCGTCGCTCGTCATCTCCTATGGCGTGCTTTTCGCACCGACATTTCTTCTGCTGGTTCCATTTGGGGTAGCCTCCCTCGTGAACGTGCGCCGAGGTCGGAAGGCGCTGCCCAATTGGCTGTTGAGTGCCGTATTTGCTGCCTGGCCGATCATGCAGGTGACGTGGGCGTTATGGCTGTTCGGCGAGTGGGAATAGCTCGCTGAGCTATTTGCCGATCACCGCCTCGAGCAGCGCCTGGGCCTGCTTGGTGGCCGCGGCGAAGGCCGGCTGTTGCGGCGCGCGCTCGGTGAAGCAGCGCTTGAACGCCTCCTCGCCCTGCTGGCGCAGGTCGCCGAGCTTGTCATAGGCCTGCCTGGTTATCTGCTTGCGCTCGAGCTTCTCGGCCGCCGCGTCGGCCTTCTTGTTGTAGTCGGTGCGGATCGCGGTGCAGGCCGGCACCTGCGCGACCGGCTCGATCTCGCCATAGGCGACGTACATCTTGCCGCCGGCGAGCGCCGCTACGAACACCTCGTCGGCCTTGTCGGGGAATGAATCCTGGGTGCGGCCGGCCAGGAAGCCGTAAGCCAGGGTGACGGACGCCGGCTTGGCGATCGGCAGCTCGTCGAAATTGACCACCGCGGCATCGGTCGAGATCGCCTGGGTGTAGAGGCCTTCGAACTTCAGCGCAGCATCGATCTGCTGCGGCACGTTCTTGCTGCCCTTGTCCCACCACGTCTTGTGTTCGTGCAGCCAGCGCGTGAACAGAGGCTCGGTGGTGACGATGATATGGGCTTTCGGCTCGACGAAGCTGCCGTCGGCACGCTTTTCTCCGATCTTTGCTCCGTCCCTGCCGGTCTCGGCATCGAAGCGCAGGCCGTCCAGCATGCCGAACCCCATGTCGCCCTTATATAGAGTGTCGAGGTTGAGCTGGGAGGGAGCAAAGCCCGGCCGGGCGGGCTGGGACAGGATGGCCGTCAGCTGCCCCTTCAGCTCGTCGCGCGCGGCCGCCTCAGCCTTGTCGACGGCCTCATTGATCTTGTTGTCGTTCGACAGCTTGGCGAATTTGGCGATCACGGCGTCACGCGCGGCGATATAGCGGTCCTCCGGCGACGCGGCGCGGGCCGGCGAAAGCAGCAGGATCGGGGGAAGGACGAGGGCAAGGCGGAAAATAAAATGCATGCCCTGTGGTCGTCCGCAGGGCATGCAAGGTTCAAGGTCACGGGTACTACCAGCATATCCCTCGCCGGCAGATCCTCTGCCGGCGCAGGATCTCGTCAAGGCGAGCCGGTCAGGCCGCCTTTGTCACGATGCCGTCGTCAGGCCGCTTTGGACTTCGCCACGTGGGTGGCGATCGCGTCCATCAGCGGCGGCGACAGGCAGTCATAGGGCTCGAGCCCAAGCTCCTTGAGCCGCGACCTGATCCCGGCCATATCGGCCGGCTTGACGCCGGACTCGATCACCGACGACACGAAGGCGGCAAATCCGGGCGCAGCCGAGCCGGACTCCTGGAACAGCTCGGGATGGATGAAGTCGAGGCCATAGAACGGATGGCCCTTGTTCTCGATCCGGCCGTACATATGGGTGCCGCATCCGGTGCAGGCATGGCGCTGGATCACCGCCGCCGCATCGACGATCTTCAGCTTGTCGCCGTTCTCCAGCACGGTGACGTTCTCGCGCGGGACCACCGCGACCACCGAGAAGGTGGCGCCCGAAGGCTTCCAGCACTTGGTGCAGCCGCAGGCATGGTTGTGGGCGACGTCGCCCTTGATCCCGACCTTGACCGGCTTGTCCGCGCATTTGCAGACCAGCGTGCCGCCGGCAAAGCTGCCGGAGCCTTGCTTGACGCCATTGTCGACCGACGGGTGGATATGAACAGTCATTGACCTATCCTCCTAGTGCTTGGTGTTTTGATTTCAGAATACGACGACCGAACGGATCGATTTTCCCTCGTGCATCAGGTCGAAGCCCTTGTTGATCTCGTCGAGTTTCAGCACGTGGGTGATCATCGGATCGATCTGGATCTTTCCGCCCATGTACCAGTCGACGATCTTCGGCACGTCGGTGCGGCCGCGCGCGCCGCCGAACGCGGTGCCCTTCCAGACCCGTCCGGTGACGAGCTGGAACGGCCGGGTCGCGATCTCCTTGCCGGATTCCGCGACGCCGATCACCACCGAGACGCCCCAGCCGCGGTGGCAGGCTTCCAGCGCCTGCCGCATCACGTTGGTGTTGCCGGTGCAGTCGAAGGTGTAGTCGGCGCCGCCGTCGGTCAGGCCCACCAGGTGCTGCACGATGTCGCCCGACACCTTGGTCGGGTTGACGAAATGCGTCATGCCGAACTGCTTGCCCCAAGCCTCCTTGGAGTCATTGATGTCGACGCCGATGATCTTGTCGGCACCGACCATCTTGGCGCCCTGGATCACGTTGAGGCCGATGCCGCCGAGGCCGAACACGACCACGTTGGAGCCCGGCGTCACCTTGGCGGTGTTGACGACCGCGCCGACACCGGTGGTGACGCCGCAGCCGATGTAGCAGCTCTTGTCGAACGGCGCGTCCTCGCGAATCTTGGCCACCGCGATCTCGGGCAACACGGTGAAGTTCGAGAAGGTCGAGCAGCCCATATAGTGGAAGACTGTCTTGCCCTTGTAGCTGAACCGCGAGGTGCCGTCGGGCATCACGCCCTTGCCCTGGGTGGCGCGGATCGCGGTGCAGAGATTGGTCTTCTGGCTCAGGCAGCTTTTGCACTGCCGGCATTCCGGCGTGTAGAGCGGGATCACATGATCGCCCGGCTTGACCGACGTCACGCCGGCGCCGACCTCGCGAACGATGCCGGCACCTTCGTGCCCGAGGATCGAGGGAAAGATGCCCTCGCTGTCGAGGCCGTCGAGCGTATAGGCATCGGTGTGACAGATGCCCGTCGCCTTGATCTCGACCAGGACCTCGCCGGCCTTGGGGCCCTCCAGATCGAGCTCGACGATCTCAAGCGGCTTCTTTGCTTCAAATGCGACTGCGGCGCGGGTCTTCATCTTGGTCTCCACAAAACATCAAACAGGTTTCTCATTCGCGCCGGACACGCTCACTTCTTGTCGTTGTGACCCATGCAGGCGTCTTCCGCCTTTCCATAGGCTTCCGACTTGTCTTCGTGCTTGGCCGGCCGAACACGCCCAACCGCATCATTGGCGCGGGCGCGCAGGTAGACATAGAGGTCGTCCATGTAGCAGGCAACGTTCGGGTTATCGCCGAATGCCGGCATGACGTTTTCCTGCGCCGTCGAGACGTTCTTGCGCCCGCTCGCGACCACGCCCATGAAATCCGGATAGGTCATGGTCTTCAGCGAATTCGCCAGCGCCGGAGCGTAGGTCGATCCCATTCCGTCGGGACCGTGGCAGACGTGGCACTCCGAATGATAGCGGCGGTAGCCGGAGTAGGTGTACCAGTCCGTCGTGCCGTCGGGCGCGACCTTGAACGTCGGGTTTCCATCCTTGTCGAGATACTTGCCGTCTTCGGACTTGACGGCGGTCGGGTCGCCAGCGTCCTCGGCGGAGGCGACTCCTCCCATTGCCACGACAAAGATCGCAGCACTCACAAACCAGATCTTACGCAAAAGCATATCCTCGCGTGCAGATTGAAGACGGACCGGCGCATGGAGATCGCCCATGCGCCGGAACGAGGTTGCTCAGCTCACTGCTGCGGCAGCGAGAACACGGTGAGCGTTCCGCCGAGCGCGGTGTAGTTGCTCAGCGCGGCATAGCCGCCGACTGCGCCGAGACCGGCCGTCGGATCAGTCAGACCGGCCGCGAGGCCGATGCCTGCCCAACCGCCAACACCCGACAGAATGGCGACGTACTGCTTGCCGGCATGCTCATAGGTGGTGACGTTGCCGATGATGCCGGACGGGGTCTTGAACTTGTAGAGCTCCTTGCCCGTCTTGGCATCGACAGCCTTCAGGTAGCCTTCCAGCGTGCCGTAGAACACCACGCCGCCGGCGGTCGCGAGCGCACCCGACCAGACCGAGAACTGCTCCTTGTTCGACCACACGATCTTGCCCGTCTTGCCGTCCCAGGCGATGAAGTTGCCCATGTTGGTCTCACCGGGAGGCGGATACATCGACAGCGTCGCGCCGACATAGGGCTGACCTGCGGTGTAGCTCACCTTGAACGGCTCGTAGTCCATGCAGACGTGGTTGGTCGGCACGTAGAACAGTTGCGTGTCCGGCGAGTAGGCTGCCGGCTGCTCGTCCTTCGAGCCGAGCGCGGCCGGGCAGATGCCCTTGACGTTGACGTCCTCGCCGGCCTTGTCGGTCGACGCGGCATCAAGAACCTTCGGACGACCATAGGTCGGCGAGTCCTTCTTCATGTCGACGCCGGAGGTCCAGTTCACCTTCGGATCGTACTTCTCGGCGACCAGCAGTTCGCCGGTGGTGCGATCGAGGGTGTAGCCGAGGCCGTTACGGTCGAAGTGGGTCAGCAGCTTGCGCGCCTTGCCGTCGATCGACTGATCCGAGAGGATCATCTCGTTGACGCCGTCATAGTCCCATTCGTCATGGGGCGTCATCTGGTAGACCCACTTGGCAACGCCGGTATCCGGGTTACGCGCCCAGATCGTCATCGACCACTTGTTGTCGCCGGGACGCTGCTTCGGATTCCAGGTCGAGGGATTGCCCGACCCGTAATAGACGAGGTTCAGTTCGGGATCATAGGAGATCCAGCCCCAGGTCGCGCCGCCGCCGATCTTCCATTGATCGCCCTGCCAAGTCTTCAGGCTCGAATCCTTGCCGATCGGCTTGCCAAGCTCGGTGGTCTTGTCGTCGACCAGAAGCTGGTCATCCGGACCTTCCGAGTAGCCGCGCCAGACCTGCTTGCCGGTCTTGATGTCGTAAGCGGTCACATGAGCCTGGACGCCGAACTCACCGCCGGAAATGCCGAGCAGCACCTTGTCCTTGACCACCAGCGGCGCGGAGGTGCCGGTCGAGCCCTTGCTGGGATCGCCGTTCTTCACCGTCCATTCCACCTTGCCGGTCTTGGCATCGAGCGCCACCAGCGTGGTGTCGGCCTGGTGCAGGAAGATCTTGCCGTCGCCATAGGCAACGCCGCGGTTGACCGTGTCGCAGCACATCACCGGAATGACGTTCGGATCCTGCTTCGGTTCGTACTTCCAGACGATCTTGTTGTCCTGCGAAAGGTCAAGAGCATAGACCTTGTTTGGGAACGGGGTGTGGACGTACATCATGTTGCCGATGATCAGCGGGCCGCCCTCGTGGCCGCGCAGCACGCCGGTCGAGAACGTCCAGGCGACCTGCAACTTTCCGACGTTCGAGGCGTTGATCTGATTCAGCTTGGAGTAACGCTGATTGGCGTAGTCTCCGGCCGGCATCACCCAGTCTTTCGGGTTCTGCGACATCTTGTGGAGTTCGTCATTGGCGTTGGCAGCTCCGACGGCAAATACCGCCATTGCCCCAAGGCCGGTCGCGTAAAGCATCTTGCGCATCGTGGATTTCCTCCCAGGTTCAAGAGCTCAAGGGTTTCCGCCGAAACGGCCCCACTTCTTCCATTTTGGTGCCCCAGTCGTAGTCCTCTCGAAGCACGCTGACTTGCCCAATAGAGAAGAGCCGTTTGCTCAAAAGCGAAGCTTCGTCAGATTTTTGTCGATCGGCCCTGAATTAGCTGGAAAGCTTGCTTCATGTTGCAGGGCATCAATCGCGGCCGGCGCGATCCGGATGCCAGATTGACGCGTGCTAAGGTTGCGCTTGACGAGCCCAGAACTAAGTCGGAGGATCACCCGACATTAACCGGGAAGAAATCCCGCCACCTCCCTAAGCTATTCAGAATCAGGGAGAAGGCGCATCATCCCGGGCCAGACTTAAGCTCGGTGAGCAGTCACGTGGGGATCGAATCGGTGGCTGGAAAGATGTCCGATACAGTCCATTCTCTCAGCACGAACGGATTGACGCCCAAGCGGCAGATCCAGCGCTGGTCGGATGCGCTCACTGACCTTTGCGGCCAGTTCGACGTCGATGCGCTGGAGGGATCCTCGCTCGAAGCCCGGGTCAATTTCACGACGGTATCGCGCCTGAAACTGTGCCAGATCGAGGCAAGCCAGCACCGCATCGCGCACACCATCTCGCGCATCAAGCTGAGCGAGCACCCCTACATCAAGATCGTGTTCCAGACCCACGGCGTCTCGCATTTCGAGCAAGACGGTCTGCACTTCGACATCATGCCGGGCGACTGCTTCGCCTACGACGTGTCGTGTCCGCACACCATCATCAGCCCGTCGCTGACGCGGCACGAGGTTGTCATCGTTCCAAAGGACCTGCTCAAGGAGCGCGGCTTCCAGCTCTCCAAGATGGCGCCGTGCAAGCTGTCGGCGCGCAACGGCACCGGCCGCATCGCGTATGATTTCGTTCATGCCGCTTTCGGCGAGGCACCGACGCTGACGCCGGTCAACGCCGTCGGCGTGGCCGATGCGCTGATCGACTTGCTGCTGTTGCCGCTGCGCGAGACAGGCGCCATGTTCGACCGCGGCAGCGCCGAGGCGACCTATGTGCGGGCCCAGGGCTTCATTCGCGAACATCTGCGCGATCCGGACCTCTGCATCGACCGCATTTCGGCGGCGCTCGGCTGTTCGAAGCGCTATCTGCACATGCTGTTCAGTGATCGTGGCATGACGGTCAGCGACTACATCTGGAAAGCCCGGCTGCAGAATTGCCGGCAAGAGCTGGAGTCCCAGAACGGCAAGACCATCACGGACGTCGCGTTCTCCTGGGGCTTTTCGAGCTCGTCGCATTTCAGCCGCGTCTTCCGGAAGTATTTCGGCATCGCGCCCTCCTCCGTCCACAAGGGCCTGCACGGCGGTATGCCGGCCGACGTGGTGCTGGAATAGCGGTCCATCCGACGTGCAGGCGTTGCGCCATACCGTCCGCCAACAGACTTTCCCCAATCAAGTTGTCCTCAACCAAGCTGTCCTCGATCAAGGTTTGGGCACGCAACCTCAAGCGGGACAGCGTTGCGCTGTATCTCGCATCGCGTGATCCGCGCGTGCCCTGGTATGCCAAGGCCCTTGCCGTCGCCGTCGCGGCCTATGCACTGTCTCCCATCGATCTGATCCCGGATTTCATTCCGGTGATCGGGTATCTCGACGATCTGATCCTGCTGCCGCTCGGCATTTGGCTTGCAATCTCGCTCGTGCCGGACGAGGTGATGACGGAATGCCGTGCCAAGGCGAGCGCCGTCTTGCGGCGTCCGACCAGCCGGGCGGGAATGATCGCGATCGTCGTGCTCTGGATCGCCGGCGCAGCGGCGCTGGCTTGGGCGGCTTTCAGATACTGGCGACAGCCAATCGTCTAGGACCGTGCGGCCTTTGGCACCAGCGCCTCGACCGTCACGCCATCATCGCTGGAATTGATGTTAAGCGTACCGCCGAGCGCGAGGATCCGCTCCTGCATCCCGGTCAAACCGCGGCCAAGCCTGTGATCCCTCAGCAGGCCGCGGCCGTTGTCACGAACCCGCACCAGCGCACAGTCGCGGCTGCCGCGTAGGCCTGCCTGCCGTTCCGCCGGTTCGATCGTGATATCGACCGCCGTTGCGCCGGCATGGCGGAACACGTTGGTGAGCGCTTCCTGGACGATGCGATAGATCGTGAGGTCGGCCATCTCGCCGGTATCGCCGAGCGCCGGCGAGATGCGGCTCTCGATCTCCACCTCCGGGTGGGTTTCGCTCCATAGCCGAACCAGCGCGCCGAGCGCTTCCGCAAGCCCGAGCTCGGCCAGTCCGACCGGCCGCAAGCGCTCCAGAATCCGGCGCGTGAACTGCTGGAGCGCGTTGACCTGCTCGAGGATGGCGTTGCCGTGCTTGCGCAATGCCGCAGGGTCCGGCCGTTCGACTTCCGACAGCCGGGTCAGCGCGCCGGCATGCGCGCGCAGCGCAAACAGATAGGGCCCGAACTCATCGTGCAATTCGCGCGCGATCTCCTTGCGCTCGGAATCCTGCACCGAGACCGCACGCTCGGCGAGCTGCCGCTTGCCCTCCACGGCGTCGCCAAGGGTCGCCGCCAAATGGTTCAGTTTGGCACAGATCGCGGCCAATTCCGGCGATCCGCCAGGCTCGACGCGTGCATCGTAGTCCCCGGCCTCGATGCCGGTCATGGCCTGCGACAGTGCCTCCAGCGGCGCCAGCGCGCGGCCGACCACCAGCATGGTGACCAGAAGCAGCGCGACCGCGATCGCGGAGCCGACCTCCAGCTGGGTGACGATGCCGTCCCAGATCTCGGCGATTTCGTCGTCGGGATGCGAGGTGATGACCAACGATTGCGGCTTGCCATGCACCGAGATCGGCACCCGCACCGAGGTCTGCTCGGGATGGACCAGCGCGACGAACCACTGCGGCGGAGCGCGCGGATCGCCGGCGCCCTCGGGGCGGTCAGGAGATTTTGCGGCCGCGCCATCCTGCCGCGTGATGCTGACATGACGCAGCCGGCTCAGGTCCTGGACGATCTGGTCGAGCCGCGCATCGGGGTCCGGCGCTTCGTCGAGACCCGCCACGATCGTCGCAACGAATTCGCGCGCCAGGCGGATCACGCTCTGGTCCTCGGCCTGGACACGCGGTCCCGCTTCCAGCACGAGCCGCGCAATATTGATGCCGAGGCCAAGCGCCAGGATCAGCGCCAGCAGCAGGTTGATCCGCGCGCGCAAGGATAGCTTTTGCCACATGACGTTGCCCCCGACCGCGATCCCTCCTCCGAGAGGATCGTTGACAGCCAAATTTGCCCGGCTATCTAATCGCACCCTATCGCAATCCCGCACGAGGTGCACAACCGGTCGGAACCGACCTGTCCTTCGCGCAAAACGATGTGATGACGAGTGAATCGAAGCAGGTCGCCGGAACAACGCCATGCGCATTCTGATCGTTGACGATCATCCCATCGTTGCCTCCGGCTGCCGCACGGTGTTTGCCGACGATCCCGAGATCACGTTGCTGGAAGCGGCCGATGCCGAAAGCGGCGAACGGGCGTTCGTCGCGGAGAAGCCCGATCTCTGCGTGATCGACATCAACCTGCCGACGGTCTCCGGCTTCGAGCTGGCGCGCCGCATCCTGACGCATGATGCAGCTGCGCGCCTCATCATGTTCAGCATGAACGACGACCCGGTGTTCGCCGCCCGCGCCATCGACATCGGCGCCAAGGGTTACGTTTCGAAGACCGGCGATCCCAACGATCTGGTGGAAGCGGTGCGCGAGGTCGGCAATGGCGGCGTCTATCTGCCGCCGGCGATCGCGCGCAACGTGGCGTTCGCGCGGCCGGGCTTTGCGCAAAATCCACTCTCCAAGCTCACTTCGCGCGAGATGGAGATCCTGCGCCTGCTCAGTTCAGGCAAGAGCCTGTCGGAGATCGCCTGGCTGGTGCATTCGTCATACAAGACGGTCGCAAACACGTCATCGATCATGCGCCAGAAGCTTGGCGTGCGCACTTCGGCAGAGCTGGTGCGGCTGGCGATCGAGAGCGGCGTCGCCTGACGCGCTCCAACCAAGAGGAATACGACAATGCAGACGGTTTCCCAGAACAAGTCGCATGGCGGCACGCAAGGCGTCTATCGGCATCCAAGCCGCGAGACCAAGACCGACATGACCTTCTCGGTGTTCGTCCCTGAGCATGCGGCCGGCACCAAGCTGCCCGTCGTCACCTACCTGTCGGGCCTGACCTGCACCCACGCCAACGTCACCGAGAAGGGCGAATTCCGCCAGGCATGCGCCGAGCTCGGCCTGATCTTCGTCGCACCCGACACCAGTCCGCGCGGCGAAGGCGTCCCCGGCGATCCCGCCAATTCATACGATTTCGGACTAGGCGCGGGCTTCTATGTCGATGCGACGGAGCCGCCGTTCGCGACCAATTACCGGATGTGGAGCTACGTCACCGAGGAATTGCCCAAGCTGATCGCCGAGCAGTTCCCGGTCGACACGACGCGGCAGTCAATCCTCGGTCATTCCATGGGCGGCCATGGTGCGCTGACGGTGGCGCTGCGCCATCCCGATCGTTATCGCGCGGCAAGCGCGTTTGCGCCGATCGTGGCGCCGTCGCAGGTGCCATGGGGCAACAAGGCGCTCGGCGGCTATCTCGGCAGCAACAAGCAGGCGTGGCGCAAGCACGACGCGGTGGCGCTGATCGAGGACGGCGCCCGCGTCTCCGATCTGCTGGTCGATTACGGCGATGCCGACGGATTTCTCACCGAGCAGCTGCGGCCCGAACTCCTGAAAGCGGCATGCGAGAAGGCCAACATCCCCCTCACCTTGCGGCGACAGCCGGGCTATGACCACAGCTACTACTTCATCTCGACCTTCATGGCCGATCATCTGCGCTGGCACGCCGCACGGCTGAAGGCTTGATCCTCGCTTCGCCCCGAGAAGGCCGGCCTGCGAATGTATCCCCGTCATCCTGAGGAGCCGCGCAGCGGCGTCTCGAAGGATGAACGGCCTGGCTGGTGGCCGTCGACCCTTCGAGACGCGCGCAAGAGCGCGCTCCTCAGGGATGGGCTGGCATCGTCGCATCAGCGCTAATGCGAACAAAACGAAGGACCGAACTACCGCGCCTGCGGCACGCCGTAGTTCGGCGCGAGCAGGCGGTTGCGCACGAGGTAGTCGGTGGCGCGCGACCAGGATTCGTCGGTATTGCCGCGCATGTCTGCGCTCGCCGCTGCCAGCAATTGCCCGCTATGCACGTCGCGCAGATAGAGATTGATGTTGAGGATGAGGTTGGAGACCTTCTGCACCACGCCCGTCATCACGAGATCAGCGCCCAGTTCGCCGGCCAGCTTCACATCGCAGCCGCCGCAGGCTTGAAGATTGCTGCCATGCGCGGCAGCATTGACGGGGGCGATGTCGAGCACGCGGAACTTGCCGGAGTCCGCGAGCTCCTTGCGCACCTGGTCGCCGGCCCGGAGCAGCCGCGCCTGCTCATCAGCGCGCGGCCCGCTCACTTCGCCCTGCAGGCTGGTGTCGATCATCTCGAGGTCGAACACCGCGAGCTTGGGCGGTTCGGCACGTGCCGCCGCAGACATCACCAGCAAAGATATGACGAAGCCAAGCGCCGATCTCATGATTGTGAACCGATCGTAATTTGTAACGTCGCAACGACAAAAAGCGGGGTTGCAAGCTAGGCCAATTCCGGCATCTTGCAAGTCAACAGCATGGAAGCCGGATTTCCGAAGGCCATGCCGAGTGAAAAAAGACTGCGGGAGGAGTTATGTTGCGATGGCTGATTGGCACGATCGCGCTCAGCATGGTGGCGACCGGCGCGCTGGCGGCTGATCCCGTCGAGGTTCATATCGGCTATCTCGGCCATGCCGGCGTCAAATCGACGCTCTCGCTGATCGAACAACCTGCCGACAATGACGGCATCGCCGGCGCGCGCCTTGCGATCGAGGACAACAATACAACCGGGAAATTCCTCAATCAGCGCTTCGTGCTCGACGAGGTCAAGGTCAAGGACAGCGACGATGTCACCAAGATCGCGACCGATCTTGCCGGTCGCAACGACTATATCATCACCGACCTGCCGGCCGATGCCCTGCTCAAGGTTGCCGACGCGCTGCGCGACCGCGGCACCGTGCTGCTGAACGCCGGCGCGATCGACGATCGGCTGCGCGAGCAGGACTGCCGCGCCAACGTCATCCATATCGCGCCGACCCGCTCGATGCTGGCGGACGCGCTTGGCCAATATCTGGTGTGGAAGCAGTGGAAGCGCTGGCTGCTGGTGGTCGGCTCGCATGATCAGGACAAGCTTTACGCCGACGCGCTGCGCCGCGCCGCCGCCCGCTTCGGCGCCAAGATCGTTCAGGAACGGACCTTCGAGGACACCGGCGGCGCGCGCCGCACCGACAGCGGCGTGACCTTGATCCAGCGCCAGATGCCGGTGTTCACGCAGCAGGCGCCAGCTTACGACGTGCTGGTCGCAGCCGACGAGAGCGAGGTGTTCGCGAACTATCTGCCGTACCGCACCTGGGACCCGCGCCCGGTGGCCGGCTCCGCGGGCCTCGTGCCGACCAGCTGGGACGCGGCGCATGACCAGTGGGGCGCCGTCCAGATCCAGAACCGCTTCGTCAAGCTGAACATGCGCCGCATGACGGCGCTCGACATGCAGGCCTGGACCGCCGCGCGCATGATCGGCGAAGCCACATCGCGCACCAATTCGGGGGACCCCAAGAAGGTCATCGCCTTCCTCAAGGGCAAGGATTTCTCGATTGCCGCTTTCAAGGGCACGCGATTGACCCTGCGAGACTGGAATCTGCAGCTCCGCCAACCGATCCTGCTGGCCGATGGTCGTATGGTCGTTTCGGTCTCGCCGCAGGAAGGTTTCCTGCATCAGGTCTCCGAACTCGACACGCTCGGAGTTGACCGGCCTGAAACGAAGTGCAAGCTGCAGTGAGGGAGATGAAACGCATGTGGCGCCGCTGTCTGTTGACCGGGATGCTCGTTTGGCTTGCCGCGACACCGGCGTCCGCCTTCGTTGCCTACGTCTCCAACGAGAAAGGCAACACCGTCACGGTGATCGACACCACCAGCTGGACCGTGACCAAAACCATCAAGGTCGGCCAGCGGCCGCGCGGCATCGAGTTCTCGCGCGACGGCAAATTCGTGATGGTCGCGGTCGGCGACGACGACACGATCCAGGTGATCGATACCAAGACGCAGGAGATCGTCGACACCCTGCCCTCCGGTCCCGACCCTGAATTGTTCACCCAGGATGCCGCAGGCAAGACCATGTATGTCGCCAACGAGAACGACAACACGGTGACCGTGATCGATCTCGAAAAGCGCGCCCGGATCGGCGACATCCAGGTCGGCGTCGAGCCCGAGGGGATGACGATCAGCCCGGACGGCAAGATCCTGATCAACACGTCCGAGACCACCAACATGGCGCATTTCATCGACACGTCGACGCGCCAGATCGTCGCCAATGTGCTGGTCGATTCGCGGCCGCGCTTTGCCCAGTTCAAGCGCGACGGCTCCGAATTGTGGGTCTCCTCCGAGATCGGCGGCACGGTGTCGATCATCGATCCGGCCAAGCGCGAGGTGACCGGCAAGATCACCTTCGAAATTCCGGGCCTGCGCAACGAAGCGATCCAGCCGGTCGGCATCGGCATGACCAAGGACGGCAAGACCGCATTCGTTGCACTCGGCCCCGCCAACCGCGTTGCGGTGGTCGACGGGGTGACCCACAAGGTCCTCAAATATCTGCTGGTCGGCCAGCGGGTCTGGCACATGGATTTCACCCCGGACGAAAAATATCTGCTGGTCACCAACGGCGTCTCGAACGACGTCTCGGTGATCGACGTTGCATCCCAGAAGGTGATCAAGACCATTCAGGTCGGCGAACTGCCCTGGGGGATCACGATCGCGCAGCCATGACCGCAACCGACGCCCATATCGCGAGCCAGCCCTCGCCGGATGCAGGCCCTGCAAGGGCCGCGGCCGTGCAGCCGGCCCTGTCGATCGGCAATGTCAGCCACAGCTACGGTCCGCGCCGCGCCCTGATCGATGTCAGTTTCACGGTTCAGCCTGCGAGCTTCACCGCGCTGCTGGGCCTCAATGGCGCCGGCAAGAGCACGCTGTTTTCGCTGGTGACGCGGCTGTTCGGCATCCAGAACGGCCAGATCAAGATCTTCGGCCACGACATCAGCTGGACGCCGGGTGAAGCGCTGCGGCTGATGGGCGTCGTGTTCCAGCCGCGAACGCTCGATCTCGATCTCTCGCTGACGCAGAACCTGCTGTATCACGCGGCGCTGCACGGCATCTCGCGGCGCGAGGCGCGGCTGCGCAGCGCCGAGGTGCTCGGCCGGATCGGGCTTGCCGACCGCGCCGCCAGCAAGGTGCGCGATCTCTCGGGCGGCCAGATGCGAAGGCTTGAGATCGCGCGTGCGCTGCTGCACCGGCCCCGGCTGCTGCTGCTCGACGAGGCCACGGTCGGGCTCGACGTCAAGGCGCGCGCCGACATTCTCGACCATGTCCGGCAGCTCGTCACCGAACAGGGCATCGGCGTGCTCTGGGCGACGCATCTGTTCGACGAGATCATGCCAAACGACGACCTCGTCGTGCTGCATCAGGGCCGAATGCTGGCGCACGGCCCGGTGTCGCGCGTGATCGCGGACGCAGGCGCCCAGGACGTCAACAGCGCGTTCATGCGACTGACCGGAACGGCAACACTCGCGGGGAGACCGCCGTCATGACCAGCACGACGGTTACGCCTGAGCGAAGCGGCTTCTCGCTGTCGGAATACATCGTCTGCCTGAACGGCATCGTGTGGCGCGAAGCGCTGCGTTTCCTGCATCAGCGCGAGCGCTTCGTGTCGGCGCTGGTCAGGCCGCTGGTCTGGCTGTTCATCTTCGCGGCCGGCTTCCGGCAGGTGCTCGGCATCTCGATCATCCCGCCCTACGAGACCTACATCCTCTACGAGGTCTATATCGCGCCCGGGCTGATGGCGATGATCCAGCTGTTCAACGGCATGCAATCCTCGCTGTCGATGGTCTACGACCGCGAGATGGGCAACATGCGCACGCTGCTGGTCAGCCCGCTGCCGCGCGGCTATCTCCTGTTCTGCAAGCTGCTGGCCGGCACGGCGGTGTCGCTGCTGCAGGTCTATGCCTTCCTTGTCATCGCGTGGTTCTGGGACATCGCGCCGCCGACGATCGGATACCTCACCGTGCTTCCGGCGCTGGTGTTGTCAGGCCTGATGCTCGGCGCACTGGGCATGCTGATCTCGGCCAGCATCAAGCAGCTGGAAAATTTCGCCGGCGTGATGAACTTTGTGATCTTCCCGATGTTCTTCGCATCGTCGGCCCTCTACCCGCTGTGGCGCGTTCAGGAAGGCAGCCCGATGCTGTATTATATCTGCCAGTGCAATCCGTTCACGCATGCGGTGGAGCTGATTCGGTTTGCGCTGTACGGCAAGATGAACTGGGTTTCGCTCGCGGTGGTCGGCGGCTGCACGGTCGTCTTCATGATCGGCGCGATCCTGGCTTACGATCCATCGCGCGGCCTGGTGCGCCGCGGACCCGGCGGAGGCGAGGCATGACAGGCTGGCGAACAGGACTGGGCGCGCTGCTTGCGATGGTTCTGTCGAACCAGGCCGCATCGGCTGCCGATCCGCGCTATCCGGACTGGCCCTGCCAACAGGCCAAGGTGCCCGAGATCTCGCTCGCCGCGGTCTGGGCCGGGCCGCCGCTCGGCGATGCCGAGACCAAGTGGAAAGACGACCCGAAAGTCAGCGCGCTCGCGATCAAGCTCGCGGCGCGCCGCGTTCCGCTCGAAGAGGCGCAGAAAGAAATCACCGAATTCCTGTCAGCTGCCGCGGCCGACAAGGCCAATGCGGGAAAGCTGCTGTTCGCGGGCCTGTTCGATACGCTCAACGGACAGCGCGCCTCGGTCATGAACGGGCTCGAGCGCGTGATGCGCAAGCAGCGCGAGGCTGCGGAGAAGATCCGCGACGACACGCTCAAGCTGCAGGCGCTGCAGGACGCGACACCGCCGGACCAGGCCAAGGTCGACGATCTCGGCAATCAGCTGGTCTGGGAGACCCGCATCTTCGAGGACCGCGGGCGGGTGGTGAAATTCGTTTGCGAGGTGCCGACCGCCATCGATCAGCGCCTGTTCGCGCTCGGCCGCACCATCCAGCAGGAGCTCGATTGAGGCCTGCGACCGATCGCCCCGGGATCGTTAACGTGCCGCTTTGACGATCTCTTGGGTAACAATCTTTTGGGCCACGCCGATCCGGAACAAACTGCGCAGCCCGCTCGTTGTCTCCAACTATATCTGAAGTTGGGAGACCTCCATGAAAGCAGCCAAGATCGTCATGACCAGCCTTGCCGCCGCGAGCCTGGTCACCTCAGCGGCTTTGGCCCAGCAATCCATGTCGGGAATGGTCACCAAGATTGACCGACTGAGTGGAACCATCTCGATCCAGCAGACGCAAAGCGGCACGGTGGGCGCGTCCGGCGGCGCGATCCAGGAATACAAGGTGCCGAAGGGACAGTCGCTGGAGGCCTTCCACGCCGGTGACAAGGTCACGTTCACCACAACGGACAGCGACGGCGGCAAGACCATCAACAAGCTCGACAAGCAGAAGTAACGGCCCGCGTGGCGCGCGAGGCCGGACTTACTGCTCTACCTCGCGCGGCTCGGGCTCGGCATCCGCCAGCGGCAATTTGGCACGCTCCCAGCCGTCGGTTCCCTCCGGATACCACGCCACGTTGCGGTAGCCGTAGGACAGCACGCGCTTGGCGGCGTTCCATGACATCCAGCAATTCTCCTGGCAGTAGATCACGAGCAATTTGGTCGCCTTGCCGCCTGAGACGCGGACGAGCCCGCGTCGCAGATAATCCTCCGTGGGCGCAGCGAGCTTGCCGTAGCCGGTGTCGGGCAGCCAGATGCTGCCGGGAATGTTGAGGTGCGGCCGTTCGCGCCACACCGTGCCGGCGGGCAGATTTGGCTTCGGTGCGCGCGGCAGCACGTCGACGAAGGCAGCGGACTTGTCGCGCCAGATCACTTCCGCTTCCGCGGTGGTGAGCACCCGTGCGCCGGCAAGCGTCACCGGCACCGGCGCGCGGTAGTCCTCGGTGCGATAGCCCTCCGGCTCTGCGGGTGGGTCTTGCGCGCGGACAGGCGAAGCGGCGACGAACATCACCGCAAGCATGGCCGCGAGCCTGATCATGGTGATTTGGTCGCGGTCTCCGGCCCGATTGGACGGTCGTCCTCGTCGAGCAGCGGGACGCCGTAGTCAAGCAGGATCTTGTTGATCTCGGGCTGGTTCTCCTGGATCAGGCGATTGAGCTGGCGCTTCCAGTTCTGGTCGGATGCCCGCACGCCCATGCCGATGCGATAGATCAGCTTCGGTCCGGTGGTCTCCTTGACCAGCGGCGTGATGTGCAGCGGCGGATTGGCCTTCTTGGCGTAAAAACCCGCCATCGGTCCCCACAGGATGCCGGCGTCGATCTCACCCTTGGCGAGATCGGTCATCATCGCCTCGGCGGATGAGTCGTAGCGCGTATCGATCATCAGCGGATAAGGCTTCGCATTGGTCATCAGGCCGTTGATGGCCATGTTGGTCGCGGGCGGCGTTCCCGCCACGATGCCGATATGCTTGCCCTTCAGCCGCTCGTCCTCGAGCGTCGTTACCTCATCGAGCCCACTGCCCGGCTTGGCGACGATCGCATAGGCTGTGCGGTAATAGGGATTGGTGCCCTGCGCGAGGTCATCGCCTTGCGGAAAGCCCATGATCACGTCGCAGCGATGCGCGCCGAGCGTCATCCGCACGAACCCGGTCGCCTGCGGAAAGAACATGTAGTCGAGCTTCTTTTGCAGCTTCCCGGCCAGCAGTTCGCCGATCTTGTTCTCAAACCCCTCGCCCTTGTCGTTCGAGAACGGCAGGTTGCGGGGATCGGCACAGATGCGCAGCACGCGGGCATCGATGAGCTCGATGGAAAGTTCGCCCTGATCGTTGACCTGCGCGCGCGCAGTGTCGCGGCCGGCCAGACAGGCGATGAAGCCGACAAGCGCGAGCAGAACAGGACGGCATCCGACAATTCTCATTACGCGGTCTCCTCTTGATCGGATCGATCGCCGCCATCCAGCAATTGCCCGGCGCACCATGACGTGCAACAGGAATAATGATCGCGACCACGCCGCGTTGCTTGCTGCAACGCAAACTGGAACGCGACGACATCGATCGCGCGTCCCGGAGTAACTGAGGCGGAAACATGGCTCATGGCGGTTCGGTGCTTGCGCTGCTCCTGATGCTTTGGGCACCGACCATAGCGCGGGCGCAAGAGGTGGAATTGCCTGTAAGCGAAGTCGCTCCCGGAATATTCGTTCACACCGGGGTCACCGCATTGATGACGCGCGAGAACGAAGGCGCCATCGCCAATGTGGGCTTCGTGATCGGCGACAGCGCCGTCGCCGTCATCGACACCGGCGGCAGCGTCCGCGAAGGACGACAGCTGCTCGCCGCGGTCCGCAGCCGTACCGACAAGCCGATCCGCTACGTGATCAACACCCACGCGCATCCGGATCACAGCTTCGGCAATGCGGCTTTCGTCGGCGTCGGGACCAGCTTCGTCGGCCACAAGTCCCTGCCACGCGCGCTGGCCGCGCGCGGGCAATTCTACCTCGACGGGTTTCGCCGGAGCATTGGCGATGAGCTGATCGACGAGGTGAAGATCATCCCCCCGACCGTGCTGGTCGCGGACACGCTGAAGCTCGACCTCGGCGGACGGGCCCTCACCCTGAAAGCGTGGCCGCCCGCCCACAGCGACAACGATCTCACGGTCCTCGACGAGCAAACCAGAACCCTATTCGCCGGCGATATGGTGTTTCTCATCCATATTCCTGTGGTCGACGGCAGCCTCAAGGGCTGGCTGCGTGCGCTCGACGAGCTCGCGGCGATCTCCGCCGAGCGTGTGGTTCCGGGTCACGGACCCGTGAGCGCGTGGCCGGCAGCGCTTGCCGACGAGCGCCATTATCTTGGGGTGCTGGCCGTGGACGTGCGCGCACTGGTCGCAAGCGGCAAGCCGATTACGGCCGCAGCCGAGCACGCCGCAGCCGCCGAGCGGCCGCGCTGGCAATTGTTCGACGATTACAACGCCCGCAACGCAACTGCAGCATTCTCGGAAATTGAATGGGAATAGCTGTTCGTCCTATAGTGAGGCGGCTGCATAGGATTTCGCGACAATGACCGGACATCGCGCCCGCCTGCTTTGCATCGCAAGCCTGCTCACGATCGCGCTCGGCACGCCGGCCGCGCCCGCGGCGGAGGCCTATGATCCCTGGCCGGGTCTCGTCCAGGACATCTTCAGCAACCGTCCGATGAATGACGGCAATGATGTCATCGGCATCGAAATGCCGACGCGCGCGGAAGACGCGGCGATCGTGCCGGTGACGCTCCGCACCAAGCTGCAGCCGAGCGACAGCCGCCGCGTCGTCGCGATCACGCTTGTGATCGACGAGAATCCGGCGCCGATGGCCGCGAAGTTCACGCTGGGACCGACTGCCAACGTCACCGAGATATCGACCCGCGTCCGCGTCAACAACTACACCAATGTGCACGCCGTCGCGGAGCTCAGCGACGGCAAGCTCTATGTCAGCAAGGTCTATGTCAAAGCCTCAGGCGGCTGCTCGGCGCCGGCCGGCAAGAACGTCGAGGAAGCCAAGAACCGCATCGGCCAGATGCGCTACCGGCAATTCACCAAGTCCGAACAGGGACCTGCGACCAGCACGCGGGAAGCCCAGATCATGATCGGGCATCCCAATAATTCAGGCCTGCAGATGGACCAGGTCACGCAGCTCTATATCCCGGCCTTCTTCGTCAACGAGCTGCACATCTGGCAGGACGACAGTCCGGTGCTGGCGATGGAGGGCGGAATCTCGATTTCCGAGGATCCCAATATCCGCTTCACCTACGTCTCGAATGGCGCCAAGCGCTTCCGTGCCGAAGCCAAGGACACCGAAGGGCACATCTTCGAGCACGAATGGAAGGTCGAAAATCCCGGCACCTGACGCGCCGGCGATTCTTGCGATCAACGCAAGAGCCCCGTTCCGATTGAATCGGAGCGGGGCTCTAGATTTTTGTTTTGAAGCGTTTTCTTCACGCGAACCGGGGTCCACTTCGCTCGAAAACGCTCTAGAAGCACCTGACCTCGGCTTCGGCCTGGGCGCGCCTGAGGTCATTGAGCGCGTTCGCGGCCTGCTCGGACGAGCGGAACTGGCCGCCCAGATTGCCGCGCACCTGCGCCATGCTCAGCACAGTCTCGGCGGTGACGTAGCGATCGTAGGGGATGATCGAGGCGACGACGTCGATCGAGCAGGAACATTGCTCGATTGACTGCCGGGATTCGCCATTGGCCTTCATGCAGCCGAACACATATTCCGCCCGCGCCGAGGTCGGATAGTCGTTGATCTCCTGGGCCCGCACGCTGACGGCCGTCCCGGCGAGCACCAGGATGGCGACAATCGGTCGTAGCATGCCAGCTCCTGCCATGGTCCTGCTTCCTCTTCTCTTTCCGCAAGCTATGCTATGGATGTTGATCAGAAAAGAAAACATTCGGGGAAGTGGCTCAAGAAACGATGATCATCTCTGTACGCACGGTGTTGGCTGCGGCAGTTCTGGCGGTCATGCAGTTCGGCACCTCGTGCTACGCGCAAACCATCCGCGTTGCAGCGCAGAAGACCGGAACGCTGGCCTGGGAACTGGCCGTCATTCGCTCCCATGGTCTCGACAAGAAGGCCAATCTGTCGATCGACGTAATCGAGCTGGCCAGCCCCGAGGCCGGCAAGATCGCGCTGCGCGCCGGCACGGCCGACGTGATGGTATCGGACTGGCCCTGGGTGTCGCGCGAGCGGTCGCTTGGCGCCAAGCTGCAATTCTATCCCTATTCGAGCGCGCTGGGTGCCGTGATGGTCCCGGCCTCCTCGCCGGTCAAGACGCTCGCGGACCTCAAGGGGCGCAAGCTTGCCATCGCCGGCGGCGCGATCGACAAGAACTGGCTGTTGCTGCAGGCCGCATCGAAGAAGGACGGCGTCGACCTGAAGTCGCAGGCGACCATCGTCTATGGCGCACCGCCGCTGCTGGCCGCCAAGACGCTCGGCGGCGAGATGGACGCGACGCTTAATTACTGGAATTTCTGCGCCGCGCTCGAAGCCAAGGGCTTTCGCCGGCTCGCCGGGATGGAAGAGATCCTGCAAAAGCTCGGCAGCAAGGGCCGCATCGCCATGATCGGCTACGTGTTCGACGAAGCCTGGGCCAACGCCAACAAGGATCTGGTGGCCCGCTTCATCGCCGTGACGCGCGCCGCGAAAGAGATTCTGGCGACCTCGGATGCCGAATGGGACGCGATCGCGCCGCTCACCGGTGCGCAGGATGCCGCAACCCTGCATGCCTATCGTGAGCGCTACCGCGAAGGCATCCCGCGCCGTCCGATCGCCGAAGAGGAGGCGGATGCGCGCGTGCTCTACCGCGTGCTGGCGCAGCTCGGCGGCCGCGATCTGGTCGGCACGGCAACCGAGCTCGATCCCGGCACCTTCTACCAAGCGATCCCGGGAGACTAGCGGTGCTGCGTCTCCTCTCATTCGCGCTGTTCATCGCGACCTGGTGGATTGCCTCGCTGCTGATCGGCGATGCGAAGCTGCCGGCGCCGCCCGCAGTGCTGTCGGTGCTCGTCGCCGAAGCCCGATCGGGCGCGCTGTTCGTCAATCTCGGCGCGACGTTGGCGCGCGTCGCGCTGGCCTTCACCCTTGCGATGGCGCTCGGCTCGGCGATCGGCTACCTCATGGGCCGCGTCTCGCTTGCCAATCGCCTTGGCGATCCCTGGCTGATCCTGCTGCTCAACCTGCCCGCGCTCGTCGTCATCGTGCTCGCTTACATCTGGGCCGGCCTGACCGAGGTCGCCGCGATCGCCGCCATCGCCATCAACAAGCTGCCGACCGCCGTCGTCACCCTGCGCGAGGGCGCCCGCGCGCTCGACGCTGCGCTCGACGAAATGGCGACGGCGTTTTCTTTTCCGCGCGGCCGCGCCTTCCGTCATGTGATCCTGCCGCAGCTTGCGCCCTACATCGCGGCCGCTGCGCGCTCCGGGCTCTCGCTGGTCTGGAAGATCGTGCTGGTCGCTGAATATCTCGGACGGCCGAACGGTGTCGGCTTCGAGATCGGCGTCGCCTTCCAGCTATTCGATATCCCCTTGCTGCTCGCCTATTCGCTGAGCTTTGCGGGTGTCGTGCTCGTCATCGAAACCCTGCTGGTGCAGCCGTTTGAAACCAGGCTAACGCGGTGGCGGCTCCGTGCAGCTTGAGGTCAATATCACCGGCAAGAGCTTTGAGAGCGCGGCCGGGAAGCGGCACGACGTGCTCGACAACGTCACCTTCACGTTGAACGCTGGCGAGGTCGGCGTGCTGTTCGGCCCGTCAGGCTGCGGCAAGAGCACCCTGCTCCGGATCCTCGCCGGGCTCGACGGCAACTACCAGGGCCATGTCACGCGATCGCCGGGCATGCGCCTTGGCATGGTCTTCCAGGAGCCGCGGCTGTTGCCCTGGCGCACGGTCGAGGAGAATGTGCGGCTGGCCGCGCCGCATGTCGGCGACAGCACGCTCTCTGCGCTGTTCGAGGTGCTCGAACTCGGCGCGCACCGCAACCATTTTCCCGCGGAGCTGTCACTCGGCCTCGCCCGCCGCGTCGCGCTGGCCCGCGCCTTCGCCATCGAGCCCGATTTCCTGATCCTCGATGAGCCGCTGGCCTCGCTCGACAATGCACTCGCGGGACGGCTGCGCGACCAGGTCGCGACGCTGGTGGCCAGCCGGAAAATGATGACCTTGCTCGTCACCCACGATCTCGATGACGCCGTTCGCCTCGGCGATCGCCTGTTCTTCCTGTCGCCGCGGCCGGCCCGAATCCTTCACGTCGAGACCATTGCCGCACCACGCGCGACGCGCGGCGAGCCCGAGATCGACGAAATCAAGCGGCAGCTCTCACAGTTGGACCTTGCAAATGTGTGAGACGCCGTCATCCTTGGACGAAGCATAAGGGAGAGGCTGGATGTCGCGCGCGTTGATCGCTGTTGGTGTTGCGTTGCTTGTGCTGCCGGCGACAGTGCTCGCCCAAAGCAAGGGCAAAGGCATTCGGCTGTGGAATCTGACCAGCGCCACGATTTCGAGCTTTGAGCTGTCGCAGGCGGGCAAGAACGAGTGGGGTCCCAACCAGACGCTCAACGACAAGGACAAGGAAGTCGACCACGACGAGCGCCTGCGGATCACCGGCGTCGAGCCCGGCCGCTACGATGCCAAGGTCGGCTACAGCGGCGCCAGGCAGTGCTTCGTTCGCGACATCGAGATCAAGGCCGACGCCGTGTTTTCGGTGTCCGACAAGGACCTAAAGGACTGCAACAAATAGGAAGGCTAACCCGCCGGCGGCTCGCCGCCCGCGCCGGCCCGATCGTTGCTGTGCGGATACTCACAACGCCAGCGCACCGCGGTCCATTTCGGATGTTCGCCGACCCATCGCGCGATGTAAGGCGGCGCGGCCATGGCACATTGCTGCAGCGAGCCGTTCCAATTGAACACCAAATGCTGCTCCTCGCAGATGGCGGGCGACAGCACGGCACATACAGTAACGATCAGATCAATGGGATTCATGCATGAAACCTCGCGGGCGTCGTCAAAAGGTAACATAAGCGCTACGTCCACAGCAGCCGGAAGTTTCAATTCCGTGCGAGACCGAGCGGAACATGGCGGGCACAACCCGGGTCCCAAGCACGGCGACACCCGAGCCGGCAACGATGAAACCGGCGCCTTGCCGCCAGTTCATTTCGTCAATAAGCTGGTTCCCACAACTGCTAACAGGCTGATGGCTCTTACGGAAACCTCCTGGCGCGGCGTCGCGGTCGCTGTATGCTTGCTCGCGCTCGCCGCCGGCACTTGGGCTCTCACGGGTCAAGTCCGGCGCGCAGCTGCGGAGCCGCAGCCGGCCAGCTCGGGTTCGGGTCGCACCGAGCCTTCCCGCACCGCAAACAGCGACCAGGCAGCGGTCAAGCTTACGCCCAGCCAGCAGGGACGGATCGGACTCGAAACCGCGGTTGTGGAGGCCGCTCCGCACCCTGAGCAATTCCGCGCCTACGGCGCAGTGCTGGACATCTCCCGCATTACGGAGCTCGCCAACAGCTACGCGAATGCGCAGGCTCAACTCCAGACAGCGCAGGCCAAGCTCGAGGTCGCGAAGAGCGCATTCGACCGGACCAAGAATCTCGTCGACTCGGCCGCGCTCCCGAGAAAGGAAGCCGAAGCCGCGGAAGGCACGTTGCGAACCGACAAGGCCGCGCTCGCTGCGGCAGAATCGCAGCTCAGGACACTCGCGGCAACAGCACAGCAGGAGTGGGGGCCGGTGATCGGCCGAGGAATCGTCGAGCGCTCGCCCGCCGTTGTCAGGCTGATCGAGCGGGATCAGTTTCTGATCCAGGTGACGCTGCCGCCCGGCGTGAGTGTCACCGGGACTCCGGGAACGGCTCTGGCGCAGGCGCCGACGCGAAATGCGAACATCGATCTCCAGTACATCTCCCCGGCAACACGCACCGACCCCCGTATTCAGGGATTGAGCTATTTCTTCTCCGCGCCTGGCGATAGCGGCCTGCTGCCCGGCATGAACACCACTGCTTATGTGCCGTCGGGCACCACTTACGAGGGCGTGTTCATCGAAGATACCGCGATTGTGCGGTGGCAGGGCAGATCGTGGGTTTACCTGCGCGTGAGCACCGACAGCTTCCGACGGCATCCGATCAGCACGGATCAGCCGGTCTCGGATGACGACTACGTCGTCCGAGACATCCCATCGGGATCCGAAATCGTAATCCGGGGCGCACAGGTCCTGCTGTCCGAGGAGGCCAAGAGCGAGCTTCGGAGTGGCGATGACAATGACTGATGGAATCGGCTCCATCAGGTCAGGGCCGCAAGCCGCTCTCGTCGCATTCGCCATCCGCTACCGTGGCATCGTGCTCGCGCTTTCGTTCGTGCTGCTGGGCTATGGCCTGTTTACGCTCGGCGAGGCCAAATACGGAGTCTTCCCCGAATTCGCACCGCCGCAGGTCACGATCCAGACTGAAGCTCCGGGCCTCAGCCCGGAGCATGTCGAGATCCTGGTCACGCAACCGATCGAAACGTCGATCAACGGCTTGGCTGGCGTCGAAAGTCTGCGCTCGTCGTCGATCCAGGGACTCTCCGTGGTGACAGTCGTCTTCCGGCCGGGCAGCGATATCTACCGGGCGCGCCAATTGGTGACGGAGCGTCTCGCGGTGGTGGCCGCGAGGCTGCCACAAGGCGTGCAGCCGCCGTCGATGACACCATTGACTCCGCTGGCCGGCACGGTGCTGGTCATTGGCCTGACGTCAAACCAGCGCTCGCTGATGGATTTGCGCACCATTGCGGACTGGACCGTGGCAAGACGGCTTCTGGCCGTGCCGGGCGTGGCACAAGTGTCCACATACGGCAAAGATGTCAGGTCCCTGCAAGTGCAAGTCCGCCCGGACGACCTGATCCGGTTCCGGATCGGCCTGAATGATGTACTGACCGCCGCGCGCAAGGCCACCGGCGTACGGGGCGCCGGGTTCATCGATACCGCCAATCAGCGCATCACGCTTCAAACCCAGGGACAGTCTTTGACGCCTGACCAGCTTGCCCGCACGGTTCTTCGGCACGAAGGCGGCGCAAGCGTGGTTCTCGGCGACGTCGCCACCGTCGTCACCGCTCCCGAACCGCCGATCGGGGCCGCCCTCATCGACGGCCAGCCTGGCATCATGATGATGGTCAGCCAGCAATACGGCGCCAATACGAGAGAGATCACCACGCGGGCCGAAGCTGTCCTGCAAGAACTGCGACCTGGACTTGAGGCCGACGGAGTCCGGCTCCATGCCGACATATTCCGTCCTGCCAATTTCATCGACGCGGCGACCGAGAACGTGCTCAACGCCTTGTTGATCGGTGGCGCGCTCGTGGTCGTTGTTCTGTTTCTCTTTCTGTTCGACTGGCGCACCTCGATCATCAGTTGCACCGCCATCCCCCTGTCATTGATAGCGGCCGTGCTCGCACTGCAGTGGATGGGTGAAACGCTCAACACGATGACGCTGGGCGGCCTTGCAATCGCGATCGGCGAGGTCGTCGATGACGCCGTGATCGGCGTCGAGAATGTCGTACGTCGACTGCGCGAAAACCGCCGGGCGACGGCGCCAAGACCCGAGGCTCGCGTCGTGCTCGACGCCTTCCTTGAAGTGCGCACCGCCGTTGCCTATGCGACGTTTGCGGTGTTGCTGGTCTTCTTTCCGATCCTGGCGCTTTCCGGCATTGCCGGCCGTCTCTTCGGCCCCCTGGGCATCGCCTATATCTTCGCCGTGCTCGCCTCGCTCGCGGTCGCCCTTACGGTGACGCCGGCGCTCTCGATGCTGCTCCTCGTCGGAAGGACCGGCGGACAGCGCCTGCATGAACCGCCAGCGGTGCGGTGGTCCCGTCGCCACTACCAGGCCTTGCTGCGTCGCATCGGCCGTTATCCCAAGCTGGTGATGACGGCGGGCGCGCTCTTGACGATCGCCGGCGCGGCGATGCTGCCCTTCTTCGGCGGGACGTTCCTGCCGGATCTGCGGGAAGGCCATCTGATCCTGCACGTTTCAGCGATCCCCGGCACCTCGCTCGACGAATCGCTTCGTATCGGGAAACTGATGACGGATACGCTTCGACAAGTCCCCGGTGTACGCAGGGTGGCGCAGCATGCAGGCCGGGCCGAGGCCGGCATCGACACGGTTGGTCCGCATTCCAGCGAGTTCGAGGTCGACCTGGAGCTGGGCCTCTCGGGTCGGGCACAATCCGCAGCAGAAGCGCGCATCCGGGCCGCTTTGGCCGACTTCCCCGGGGTTTCCTTCTCGAGCAAGACCTACCTGACGGAACGCGTCGAGGAGACCGTCTCCGGCTTCACCGCGGCGGTGGTCGTCAACATCTACGGGCCCGATCTCGATTTACTGGAACGCGCCGCGCGCGACGTCGCTAGAGAACTGGATGAAGTCGGAGGTGCCGTCGACGTGCAGCAACGATCCCCGCCAGGAATGCCGCAGGTCAATGTGACGCTACGCCCGACCGATTTGCAGCGCTGGGGGCTCGATGCGGTCGAAGTGCTCGAACTGATTCGTACCGCCTATCAGGGCGACGTCGTCGGTCAGGCATTTGAAGGCAATGCCGTCTTCAATGTCATTGTGATCCTCGACGCGCATGCCCGCGCCCGACTCACTCAGATCGGCGACCTACCGGTGCGTACGCCTAGCGGCGCTTACATTCTGCTGACGCAGATCGCCGACGTCTACGAAACCTCCGGCCGTTACCAGATCCAGCACCTGAATGCGCAGCGCGTTCAGACCGTAACGGCGAATGTCAGCGGACGCGATCTCGAATCCTTCGTGGTCTCGGCCAAACGCAAGCTGGCCCGCGAGGTCACGCTGCCACCCGGCGCTCATTTGGAATTTGCCGGGGCGGCCGAGGCCCAAGCCCGGTCGCGGCACGACCTCATCGTCAACTCTTTGCTTGCCGGGACCGGTATCGTCGTTCTGCTTTCGATGGTTACCGGCCATTGGCGAAATCTGTTGCTGGTCATGATCAACTTGCCGTTTGCCTTCGTCGGTGGCGTGTTCGCGTTGGCGTTGACTGGTGGCCTGCTCTCGCTCGGATCGATGGTCGGCTTCGTCACGCTGTTCGGAATCACGCTGCGCAACTCGATCCTCATGATCTCGCACTACGAGCACCTCGTCCTGGTCGACGGCCGCGTGTGGGGACTGGATACCGCGATCGAGGGCGCGGCCGACCGTCTCGTCCCGATCCTGATGACGTCTCTCGTGACCGGCCTCGGATTGCTGCCGCTTGCGATCGGCGCAGGAGAACCGGGACGTGAAATCGAGGGCCCGATGGCGATCGTCATCCTTGGGGGTCTGATGACTTCGATGGCGCTGAGTCTGCTGGTGCTGCCTACGCTCGCGCTTCGATATGCGCGTTTCAGGAGCCGTCCCTGAGCACGCGGAAGGCGCGGGACGATCCGAACCAGGTTCGCTTCACGAGCGGCAGCAGCGCTGAGCAGGCATCCGCGCGGCACAGTCTGGCAATGGACAGTTGAGATTCCGGCGGGGTTGTCGACGCCGGTTCAGATGAGGCTTCGCGAGACGCGCCGGAGCGATCGATCGGCAGGCGCCCAAGGATCGACAGACCCGTTGACACTGTCACGGCTTCGACGGCGTTTGCCATCGAAGCCGCGCCAGGTCGACAGATGGTCTTACTTGCGCGCTGCGCAGGCGTACATGTTGATTTCCATGCCCACCGGCACTTCGACGATCTTCGGTGTTTTCCAGGCCATTTCCTTCTCCCAAGTCATAAGTTGGCGCAAGCCTCGCGCCGCGCGGCAAGCTAGGGCTGCCTTTTCCAGGGCGCAAGCCGGCCGGGTAAGGACCCGACTTCGCTGCTGGACATGCCGAAGCGGACGACGGCTCGCTGACATCTGCCCGGCATTGGGAACTCCGACACTGATCTGTCGGGCATTTTCCGGCTGCCGGGCGGCGACGCGCGGGTAAGGAGACCCGATTCATCCCGCCGCGTCTTGCCCAAGAGCGAAATCGCAACTTTTTTTGTTATGCGCGGAATCCTGCGTCAATATCCGGCAATCCGCCCGGCAAAGTTCGCCGGCTGGCAACCTATTTGAGCAAGCGCAGCAGGGCTCGGCCGGCACGCGACTTCAACTCTTTCGCGTCCAGCGTTCCGTCATTGTCGGGATCGGCGGCCTTGAAGCGCTGCTCGACGACCGCAAGGTATTCGTCGAGCGTCAAGGTGCCATCGTGATCCGGATCGGCGGCTGCGAGTTCTTTCGCGGTCAGCCGTCCGCGCAATTCGCGCGCGTCGAGCGTGCCGTCATGGTCGGGATCAAGCTTCGCGAACAGGTTGGCGGCAGCCTTCTTGGCTTCGGCAAGGTCGACCGTGCCGTCATTATCGGGGTCGAGCATCCTGAGCGCGCTGCGACCGCGCGATGCGGCCAACGCGGGACCTGACAGGACAACCATAGCCAAACTCAGCGCAAGCGATCGGCGCGAAATCATCGTTCGTCTCCCGTTAGTGCCGCTCCGGCGAAGGCACGGAGCGCCCAGCGATCGGACCCTACCATAGCAGCTTCAGCGGAGCTTCCCACGGTTCGTGTACGCGGCGAAATCCTGTCGGGTTTCGGGTGGAAAGCGATTGGCGCACGGGTCATCTGTGGCGCTCTCGATGGCACCACAACGAGCGAGGTGACCCATGACCAGCATTTGCAAGAACGCATTGGGCTGCCTCGTTGCATTCGGTCTGATCGCGCCCGTGTCCGCGCAGACGCGGCACCCTGCCCTCTCGGCGGAAGCGGTCCAGCAGCGCGTGCTCACCGGCAAGGAGCGGCTCGGCCGCAAATGGACCGACGAGCAGCGTATCGATAATTGCAATGTGCCACCGGACAAGCGGGGCGCGAAACCGCGGTCGAGTGTCTGTCCCCCCGCACCGTCAAGCTGACCGTTCGCGCTGCGGCATAACGGCGGGCTGCACTGGTGTAGCGTATTCCACGCGACGGTAAGCCACGGGCGCGTTTGCCAAAACCTGACGCCTTCGACCGGCCTCGCGCGGTTAGCGGGCGCTCGTTCACGTTTTCGTATTGACCCGTTTTGGTTTCAGGCGGATGGTTCCGTCCGCAACGTCAGGAATAGGCGTGCAGAAAAAGGTTCATTGGGAGGATATGATGAGACGTATTGCGCTGGCCGCGAGCCTCGTAATTCTTGCATCCTATGGGGCAAGCGCCCAGACCAGCGAGCAGTTGGTCAAGGGTGCGACCGATACATCGAACGTTCTCAATTATGGAATGGGCTACAATCTTCAGCGCTTCTCGACGCTGAACCAGATCAACAAGGACACCGTCAAAAATCTGGTGCCGGTCTGGAATTACAGTTTGAACGACGACCGCAGCGAGGAATCGCAGCCGCTCGTCTACCAGGGCGTCATTTACGTCACCACGCACAACGCCACGATCGCGATCGACGCCAAATCCGGCAAGCAGATCTGGAAGACCAAGGTCGAGTATCCCGCCGAGACGCCGCGTATCGTCTGCTGCGGCATCATCAATCGCGGTGCTGCTCTCTATGACGGCAAGGTGTTCCGCACCACGCTCGACGCCAATGTGATCGCGCTCGATGCCAAGACCGGCAAGGAGCTGTGGCGCCAGAAGGCTGCGGATATCAAGGAAGGCTACTCGATGACGGTGGCCCCGCTGGTCGCCGACGGCGTCGTGATCACCGGCATCTCGGGCGCCGAATTCGGCACCCGCGGCTTCATCGACGGCTGGGATCCGGCCACCGGCAAGAAGCTCTGGCGGACGTACTCGATCCCGACCCCGGACGAGCCCGGTGGCGACACCTGGAAGGGCGACACTTGGAAGCTCGGCGGTGGCTCGACCTGGATCACCGGCTCCTACGATCCCGAACTGAACACGGTGTATTGGGGCATCGGCAATCCCGGACCGTTCAATTCGGCGGTGCGTCCCGGCGACAACCTCTACACCTGCTCGGTGCTGGCGCTCGATCCGAAGACCGGCAAGATCAAGTGGCACTACCAGTTCTCGCCGAACAATCCGTTCGACTACGACTCGGTGGCCGAGATGGTGCTCGCCGACATGAATGTCGAGGGCAAGCCGACCAAGGTGCTGATGGACGCCAACCGTAACGGCTTCTTCTACGTGCTCGATCGCACCAACGGAAAGCTGCTCGCGGCCAATCCCTATGTGAACGTCAACTGGGCCACCGGCATCGACATGAAGACCGGACGGCCGATCGAGACCGACATCACCAAGGATGCGCGTGAAGGCAAGAAGGTCACGGTCTACCCGTCGATCCTCGGCGGCAAGAACTGGGAGCCGATGTCGTTCAATCCGCAAACCGGCCTCGCCTACGCCAACACGCTCGCCTTCGGCGGCAAGTACAAGGCCGAGCCGGTGACGTTCAAGCAGGGCGAATGGTATCTCGGCATGGATCTCACCGATCCCTGGGAATGGGGCACCGGACCGCGCGGCCACCTGAAGGCGATCGATCCGATGACCGGCAAGGCGAAGTGGGAAGCGCCGAGCGACATTCCGCGCTTCTCCGGCGTGCTCTCCACCGGCGGCGGCGTGGTGTTCTCCGGTCAGCTGACCGGCGAATTCGAGGCGTTCGATGCCGACACCGGCAAGAAGCTCTGGCAGTTCCAGACCGGCTCGGGCATCGAAGGACAACCCGTCACCTGGCAGCAGGACGGCGTGCAGTATGTCGCCGTTACCTCCGGCTATGGCGGCGTCTATTCGCTGTTCTCGGGCGACGAGCGGCTTGCCAAGGTCCCACCCGGCGGCTCGCTGTGGGTTTTCGCGGTCAAGAACTGAGCGCGGAGCACACGTGACTGAACGAGTAACCCTGTTGACGGCGGCGATCTTCGCCGCCGTCGCGACAGCCTTGATCATGTTGATCCCGGCCGCCGCACAGCAAACCACCGCAATCGACCTTCAGGGTCAGGCCGACCAGGGCAAGGTCACCTACGCCAAGAACTGCTCGCATTGCCATGGGCCCAACATGGTCAACTCCGGCACCATCACGCCGGACTTGCGCGCGTTTCCCGACGACAAGACGCGCTTCGTGACCACCGTGAAGCAAGGCAAGAACGGCAAGATGCCGCCCTGGGTCGACATCCTGAACGAGCAGGAGATCGCCGACGTCTGGGCCTTCGTGTCGAGCCGGAGGACCCCATGAGGGCCCTGCTTGCGGGCGCCGCGACGGCTCTGCTTCTTGCCATGTCGGCGGCAGCACACGCTGCCGACGACCCGCTCAAGGTATGTCTCGACGAGGATCTGCCGCCGCTGTCGGCGCATCATCGCGGCAAACCGGATGCCGGCTTCGACGTCGCGCTCGCGCAGGCCATTGCCGAGCGGCTTGGACGGCCGCTCAAGATCCAGTGGTTCGAGAGCAAGCTCGACGAGGATTCGAGCCCTGCGCTCGAAGCCAATGCGCTGCTGTCGGACGGGCGCTGCTCGCTGGTCGGCGGCTACGCCCTCACCACGGACTCGCTGAAGGCGCCCGGCGTCACGACGGCCAAGCTGCCCGACTTCGACGGCGCCACCCGCGAGGATCGCCGCCGGCGGATCCCGATCGGGGTGCTGGCGCCGAGCCGGCCCTACATCTATTCGCCGATGACCGTCGTTCTCGGTCCCAAGGCCAGGGACAAGGTCAAGGAGCGCAAGATCACCGATATCGGCGATCTCGCCGGCCTTCGCCTGACGATCGAAAGCGGCACGCTGGGCGATGCCATTCTGATGACCTTCGACAAGGGAAGGCTGATCGACGACATCACGCACCTCGTTCCGGGGCGCAGCGACCTGCTCGGAGAGTTGGAACGCGGCGAATTCGACGCCACACTGCTCGACCTGCGCCGCTTCGATGCCTACCGCGCTGAACATCCGGACACCAGGATCACGGCCTCGGGCTACTATTATCCGATCGGCGCCAACCGCGGCTACGTTGCGCTCGAGACCGACAAGGCGCTGCTGGAATCCGTCAACAAGGTCCTCGCCGATCTGCAGGCCAAGGGCACCATCGCCGAGCTCGGCAAGGCCGCCGGCCTCACCTGGCTTCCGCCGCGCGAGCCGATCATCCTCGGCGATGTCTGGCTGAAGATCCTGAACCGCTGATGCCGGCGATAGCTATCGCAAATAGCTCGCCAGATTCATGCTCGGGATCTTGGAGATCGCCGAATAGGACGCCGTCAGCTGCGCCTGATAGGTCGAAAGCTGCGCCGTCACGGCCGCAACGTCGACGCTGGTGAGGTCCGTCGACAAGGTCTTCGCAAAATTTTGGTAGTCGCTCTGATTCGTGCTGGCGGTCTCGATCTGCGACGCCGCGGTCGACAGCTTTGCCTGCACGGTGGACGTCGCATCCAGCGCATTGCTCGCGAGGTCGAGTGCCTGCGAGACATCGCTCGACGACAAATTCGAGCTGTTGCCGACGAATTTCAAGAGCCGCATCACCTGCTCGAACGCCGGATTGTCGGCGGTGATGCCGTAGGAGATCGACTGGCTGTCCGACACGCGCACGGACGCGATCTCGCTGTCGCCCTTGTAGTAGCTGGTGTCTGATGTCGTCAGCGATCCGGTGCCGGTCCCAAAGCTCGACAGGTCCGCCGGCGCAGTGTCGGTGCGGGCGCCGCTGAAGACATATTCGCCGTCATACTGGGTGTTGAGCAGCCCCTGCATCTGCGCCATGGCCTGCTGGGCATAGTTGATCACCGATGCCGTCGCCGTGCTGCTGCCGGTGGTGGCCGCGCTGAGCTGGGTCCGCAGCTGCGTGATGATGTCGGTCACCGATCCGACCGCCGAATACATCACCTGCACCTTGTTGTCGGCGAGTTGGCTGGCATCGATATAGGACTGCGCACGCGTCACCGAGACCTGCAAATTGATGACGCGCCCGGCGCCGGCACCGTAGCCGCCGAAATCCTCGGACTGCAGCCCCGACGACTCCTGCACCTGCTCGTTGGCCATCACCGCCTGCACCCGCAGCGCGTTTGAGATCATCTGGTCCGACTGTGCAAAGGTGGCAACACGCATCATCATGACGATAGCCTCTGGCTCAGCTGGCGCTCATCGCGGTCATCAGCGCCGAAAACATAGCGTTGATGGCGGTAATGATCTGGGACGCGGCAGCGTATTTGTTCTGCAACGCACTCAGATTTGCGCTCTCCTGGTCAATGTTGACGCCGGACTGCGACGATAGCGAATTCGCATAGGTCGACTGCGCCGTCTGCTTTGCGGTATAGGCCGCCGACGCCTGGGTCGCCTTGCCGGCGACGTTAGCAACGATGGCGGCCGCGTAGTCCGCAAAAGAGCCGGTGGTCGCGCCGAGGCCGCCGGCCATGCCGAAATTGGTCGACCCCGTCAGCGCGCTCGAGAGCGCGTTCACCACCGTCGCCGAACCCGGCGACAGCACCGAGTTTCCGGCCGTCAGCGTGGACGACGCATCGAGCGTCGCCGTCGGCAGCGCCGCCGTGCCGTTCAGAATGTCGCTGCGAACGGCGATGTCGGACGCGCCGGTCCCTGTGATCAGGTCGTTGAACCCGAAGTAATCCGAAAAGCCCTCACCCGAACTTCCGACCGAACTCGTCATCTCGTTGATCGCGACGCCGTTGCCGGATGTGGTCGCCGAGATCGACAAATGTCCGTTGGCATCGACCGAAGCTGACAGCCCCGAGATACCGTTGATCGCAGTGGCTAGATCACCGACCGTGGCGTAGGATGACAGATCGAGGTCCTGGTAGGACACCAGCTTGCCGCTCTTGTCCGCAACCGCGATGCGCACCGTGCCGGTTGCCGAGAACGGTGTCGTGCTGCTCACGGTGGCAGTTCCGGTCAGGCTGGCCGGCGGCGGTATCGACGTGCCCTGGTTGGACACAGCGTTGACGGTCGCGGTCAGCTGCCGGGCAAGTTCGTCGAGCTGCGACTGCGCGGCCGGCAGCGTCTGGTCGCGCAGCGCGATCAGCGCGCTGACCTTGCCCGAGGAGATCTGCGAGGTGATGTCGACGCCGTTGACTGTGATACCGCTGAAACCGCTCGACGATCCCGCGCTATACGTCGTGGACGCCGTGACGCTGGGCAGCGCCGTATAGCTCAGCGGATGCGCCGTGCTATCGACCAGCGCCTGCCCCGAGCCGGTATAGACCTGCAGATCGCCGCTCGACGTGGTGAAATAGCTCACATTCATCATCGACGCGAGATCCTGCAGCGCACTGTTGCGCTGGTCCTCCAGATCGGCCGTCGACTGCCCGGCTGCCGCCTGCTGCTTGATCTGCTTGTTGAGGTCGGAGATCTGCTGCAGGTCGGAATTGATGTCGGTAACCGACGACGCGATGTCCTGGTCCGCATTGGAGCGCAACGTCTGGATGCCGCTCGAGGTCTGTTGCAGCTGCGTCGCGACCGCCGCAAGCGCGCTGACGGCGTTCGATTGCAGCGACGCACTGCTCGGCGTGCTCGCCAGCGACGACAACGCCGACTCGAATGCCGCGATCGTGTTGGCCAGCGAGGTGCCCGTCGTGGAGCTGTCCGAGCTCGAGGTGCTGCCATAGAGCTGCTGGAGCTCGGTTAGAAAGCTGTTGGTGGTGTCGGCGGCGCCGAGATCGGAATCGGCTCCGACCAGCGACTTCAGGAGCAGCTTGTCGACCGCGCTGCTGATCCCCGTGATCGTGACGCCGGTACCGACACCGGAAGTGACGCTGCTGCTCTGGTTGGCGGTCTTCTCGGTATAGCCCTTGGTGTCGGCATTGGAAATATTGGCCGAGGCTACGCTGATCTGCACCTGCGTGGCTGACAGCCCGCTGAATGCGATGCTTCGTGCAATATCGAGCGACGACACGACCCACTCCCTCCGGCGCCGGCCCGATCAGGCCCGCACATTGGTGCCGTAGGACATCGCCGGCGTGACGCGACGACCGCCGGCGCCATAAGGCGATACATTGGCGATCTGCTCGCGGATCGCCTGCATGATGGCCTCGATCCTGCGATTGCTGGCATCGATCGCCGCGCGCAACCGCATCACGTTCTCGTCCATCGCCATGCGCAGCTTCAGGATCCGGTCCATCAGCTGCTCGCGCAGCACGCGATCCTGGACGTGGAGATTTGCCGTCTTTCCGACCGCCTCCGCCACACACTGCTCGAACAGGGTGGCAAGGCGGTGCTTCTCGTCGACCTCCTTCAAGCGCGAGGCCGGCAAGCCCTTGGCGAGCTCGACATTCTCCTCGTTCACGATCGCGATCAGATTGTCGATCAGCGCGATCAACGACCTTGCGCGCTCGTCATTGCCCGCGGGATTGATCTTGATGTTGCGTTCCGGTGTCATGTCATCGCTCCCGTTCAAGCTAGTGTCCGCGACGCAGGGCGCGAACCGATTGTGCGCTGCGCCCATACGCGGTGATTGCCGTTACCCGGACCGCGGCCCGGTTGAGTTCCTGGTCGAGCCGCGCGCATTCGCGCATCAACTGGTCCCGCAACGTTCCGACATCGTCGAGCAACGCACGGAGCTGCGCCCGATCGTCCGGCCGGACCGAAGCGGCCCTTGCCTTCAGCCGCTGAAGCCTGACCAGCAAGCGGTCATTTTGCTTTTCGGTCATCATCGCGACACCGCCGAAATCAACGTATCGAACATCTTGTCGACGGTGGTGATCACCTGCGACGCCGCCGAATAGGCCTGCTGCGCCGAGATCATGTTGGAGAACTGGCCGCTGGTGTCGGTGGTGCTCGACTCCAGTTCGCTGCCGTAGATCGTGCCGGCGCCGTTGGTGCCCGAGGTCTGCAGCGTGGCGTTGCCGGAAGCTGCCGTCGCGGAGTACATGCCGTCGCTGGCCGCGCTCAATCCGTTGGGATCGCTGAAGGTCGCGACCGCAATCTTGTAGATCGCGATGGTCTGCCCGTTGGAATAGGTCGCGTCGACCACGCCGCCCTTGCCGATCGAAATGCTGCTCAGATTGCCATAGGGCAGACCGTCCGACGTGATGCTCGTAAGGTCGACGGCCGGTGTGGTCTCGCCCGACGAATACTGCGTCAGGCCGTCGGTCTTGCCGGCCGTGCCGAGATTGAGCGTGATGGCGTTGGTGCCAGAGCTGTCGGCCGCGCCATCCTTCCAACCGGTCACCGAGATTGTTGGCGGACTCGGGGTGGTCGAGGCGAGCGAGCCGTCGCTGTTGAAGGTGATATCCACCGTATCGGTGATCGCGTTGGCGCTGTCCGTCGTGGAGTCCGACGCCAGCTTCGGCGTCTCGAAACTGGCCTGCCAGCTGTTGTCGGCGGTCTTTTTCCAGTCGATCTGGATCGTGCTTGCCGTGCCAAGCGAGTCGTAGACCGTCATCGAGCTATTGAAGGTCGCACCGACGGCGGCATCGGCCGGCAGGTTCGCCGCGACCGTGGTCTTGGTGGTGGCGCTGCCGCTGGTGGAGGCAACCTGCGTGTTGATTGGCCCGAGGCTTGCGGCGGAGGCATTGCCGATGATGTTGCCGTCAGCGTCGGTGCGCCAGCCCTCGAGGTAGTTGCCGTTGTTGACGAGATAGCCCAGATTGTCGGTGGTGAACGCACCGTTGCGCGTATAGGAGGTGGTGCCGCCGGACGTCGCGTTGGTGGTGACGAAGAAGCCGCTGCCCTGGATCGCGACGTCGGTGGCGTTGGTGGTCGCCGACAGCAAGCCCTGCTGGGTGATGTTGGCGCGGCCCGACACCGTGACGCCGCCGGACGTGTATGAGGTGGCGCTGTTCGACGCGGTCACCAGATCCTGGAACATCGCCGACGTGGTCTTGTAGCCCGTGGTATCGGCATTGGAAATGTTGTCGGAAATCATTGCCAGCGACTGGCTCTGCGCATTGAGCGCCGAGATCGCCGAGGAAAGAGCACCAGTGAGACTCATGATATTACTCCGGTAGCAATCAGGACGTAACGCCGATGATGTTGGCAGCGCTGACGGGCACGCCGTTCACGAGCAGCGAGGGCGTCGAGCCGGAGGCATCGATGCCGGTCACCGTTCCCGTCATCGTGGTGTAACTAAGCAGCGAGTTTCCGGCGGAGTCGGTCGCAGTGACCTGAATCGTGTACTGGCCGCCGTCCTTGAGCTGGGTGCCGTCGGAGGTCTGGCCGTTCCAGGTGAAGCTGTTGGAGCCGACGTTTCCGGTCCCCTTGCCGCTCCACACCGTATTGCCCGAAGAGTCCTGGATCGTGATCGCGACGTTGGACGCGGCCGAGGTGAGCGTGTAGCCGAAGGTCGCCGAGCCGTTGGTCAGCTCCGCCGTGTTCGTCTTCGCCTCGACGGTGTGGCCGATATAGTTGACCGAGTTGAGCGTCACGAGACTCGAGAACGAGCTCGCCAGCGACGTCATGCTGGCGTTGGTCGACTGCTGCTCGGTGAAGTTGGCGTAGGAGGTGAGCTGGTTGATGAAGTCGGTCGTGCTGGTGGCGTTCAGCGGATCCTGGTTTTGCAACTCGCTGACGAGAAGGTTGAGGAAATCGGTCGAGCTCATCCCCATCGACGCGCTCGACGACGAGCTCGACGTGGTGGAGGTTGCAGCAGAGGTTGCCGAGGAGACGGTCATGACAAGGCTCTCTTCGCCGCGGGATGCGCGACGGAACGCGGTGGAACATTGTGGTCGTGATGTCGTTCGCAGATAAAACGGATGACGCGCCGATTTCAGGCGCGGATTCATCCGCCCGGAATCACTCGATGAAGCGGCAGAATTTGCCGTGTCCGTTGCGGGTTCGAGGCTCGCAGGCGTGCGCAAGCATCTTGCCGCGAAAGCACGCGGAGAGCCGCAACGGCAATGCGGAGCGTTTTAGAGCGAGAGGCTGATCGGCAGATCCTGCTCGCCGAGCATCAACGCCGGCGGCGTCAATGCGGGCAACAGGCAGAGGGCCAGCAGCAGCGCCGGCAACACCTTGCCTTGCTGCGCCGATCGGCCCGCTGGTTGTGCATCGTGCGGCTGATCGTCAGCCGGGGCCGGCCCCGAAGCGGGCTGCTGGGGCAATTTCGCCGCCGCGGTCACGATGCGGTCGGCAAGGCCCTTGGGTGCGCGAACCGGCGGCGCCGCGAGCGCGCGGCGTACCGCTCCCGCCTCCTCGTAGAGCGTCCGCGCCTCAGCCGAGGATGCAAGGAGCTGGACGGCGGCAAGACGTTGATCGTCGGGCCAGCGGGACAGATCCTCCCCCAGCCGGTCGATCAGGTCTTCGAATGTCGCAACATCCATCGCGCGCGCAGATCCAGCCTCGTCGCCAAGGCTGTCATAAAGCATTCGCGGGACGGCGGAAATCAATTTCCGCCGCTGTCGCGTCAGGTCCAGCATGGTGCTCGCCGGGCGGCTATTTTCCACAACCAGGGCGCCGCCGCGGCCCCTTGCTGCGCCGGCTAAACGCCCTCGCCGGGTGATTCGCGGCTCTCTCCGGGCTCAGCGGCCGGTGGCTGATTCGAGCGTCTTGTCGAGTGACCTGGCCTTGGCGGCCTTGCCGGCGGTCGCCTCGACGAACTTCCAGGCGTCGCGCAATTCCGCCAGGCTTGCGATGATGCGCCGGAAGTTCTCCCTGGCCTGCGGCCGACCATAGGAGCGTAGGCACGCCATGATCAGGGCGTTATAGGTGCGGTAGAGACGATCGGCCATCGCGCCGCCACGGGTGAAATCGAGATTGTGGCTGAGCCCGCGCAGGATCGCGGTCGCCCGCGTCAGATAGATGTGCCCTTCCTCGAAGCGCTTCGCCTCGTGCGCGTCCAGCGCCTTCTGCAACAGCGTGATCGCGCCGTCGCACAGCATCACGACCGCCTTCAGCGGCGGCACCGCCACCGCGGCGGATCGATAGGCATTGTTGGCTTGGTAGGCGGTCGCGCTCTGGGTCATTAGTTACTCGATGATGCGTCTAGGAGTGCTTTTAGGTAGCCCAGCGTGTTGTTCGCGCTTTCGATGGCCGCCTGGTAATTGGCGTATTGAACCTGCAGCTGGGCCTTGAACGTCGCCGCATTGCTCTGAATGTCGCTGACCTGGGACTGCAGGTCGGTATCGCGCGACTGCAAGTTGGTGATCAGCGTCTGCAGCTGACCGCTGGTGCCGGAACTGGTATGCGCGAGTTGGTAGAGTTGCGTCGCGAGGCCGGACGACGATGTCACCGTGATCGACTGCGAGGTGGAGCCTGTATAGGTAAAGGCCATGCCGGCGTAGATCGTGCCCGAATTGCCGATGATCGTGTTGCCGACCACCGAAAAGCCGGAGCTGTCGCCGCCGACCGAGGCTCCGGTCAGCGTACCGGTGGAGTCCACCGTGAGGTCGAGCGTGAAGGATTGCGGCGATGTGCCGGTATTGACCACGCTGAGCTGGCTGGACGAAGTGGTGGTCTGCGCCGACAGCAGCTGGGTGACGCCGGCGAGATTCTGCGTCAGCACCGTCGACAGCGTGCCGGTATCGAGCTGGAGCTCGTTGTTCTCGTTGAAGGACAGGCCGAGATCGGCCATCGTCATGCCTCCGACCGTTCCGCTGAGCACCTGCTGCAGCTGGGTCATGATATCGCGCATCGTGCTATCGCCGAACAGCACCGCGCTTGATGCAGCCGTGCCGTCGGAATTCTGCGCCGACTGCGCGATCACCCGGTCGCGAAATGCGTTGTAGTTGGTGACGAAGGTCTGCAGCGCTGTGGTGATCTGGCTGGTATCGGTCTCGATGCTGATGTTCAGGCTGGTGCCGCTCGGCGTCGGCTGCAGCAGGTCGAAAGTGACGCCGGACAGAACGTCGGAAATGTCGTTGGTGTTCCGCGTGAGCCCGATGCCGTCGAGGGTGAATTCCGCGGACTGCGACTTCTGCAGCACGTCGGTGAACGCTCCGGACGTGTCGGTGACGCCGAGCTTGTTCAGGATGTCATCGCCCGACGTCGACGAATAGGTGATGTCGGCGGCGTCCTGTGTCCCCGTCAGCACCATCTCATAGGACCCGTTCGACACCTGGACGATCGAGGCCTGGACGTTCGTGGTCGAGCTCTGGGCATTGATGGTGTCGACGATATCCTGCATCGACATGCCGCTGGTGATCGAGATCGCCGTACTGGTGCCGCCCGACAGGCCGAGCGAGAAAGTGCCGGAGAGGCCCAGCGCCGTCGAGCTGCTCGACTGCGAGGCACCGATCACCTTCTGCGCGGTCGCGAGCTGGGTGATCTGGAGCGTATGATCGCCCGTGGCCGAGCCGCTGTTGACGCTCATGTTGAGCGCCGACGAGGCGCTGACGTCGCCGGTGGACGAGATCGTCGCCGCCCGCGTGGCGAACGCGTTGGTGGCAATCGAATTGATGATCGACGTGCTGAGCGACGACAGACCCGTGGCCAGTGTGGACAGCTCGGTCTGCAGGGATTGGTAGGCGGTGATCTTGGCCTGGTTCGCGGTGATCGTCGTGGTAATCGAGGTCGCCGCTGCGAGCTTGGCATTGACCTCAGCCTCGATCAGGGCATCCCAATCGATGCTGGTCGAATTGGTCGTGCCGGTCGTTGTCACCGTGCTGGCGGAACTGGTCGACGTCGTGCCTGATGTGCTCGAGCTGGCGCTGCTAACCGTCATGTCGACACTTCCGCCGCGATAGGAATCGGGCCGGCATCATGCCGGCCCGATCGGTCTTTCGAGTTAGCCGAGCAGCTTCAGAAGGTACTGCGGCATCTGGTTCGCCGCGGTTTCCGCCGAAACCGCGGCCTGGGTCTTCACCTCGGCCGAGGACAGCGTCGCCTGCTCGGACGCGATATCGACGTCCTTGATCGCCGAGTTGGCCGATTGCAGGTTCTGGGTCTGGGTCGAGATCGAGTCGGCGCTGAAGTTGAACCGGGATTCCTGAGCACCGATCTCGGCGCGTGCGGACGAAACCTTGTCGATCGCGGTGTCGAGAGCCGTCATCGCGCTGGTGGCGCTCGACAGGCTGGACACGTCGAGCGACGTCACGGACAGCGACGAGGCCGTGAGGCTCGTCAGCGTGATCGTGATGGTGTCGGCCGAGGTCGAACCGACCAGCACCGAGACGCCGGAGGAGAACACGCTCGAACCGTCGAGCAAGCTTTGGCTGCTGTAGCGGGTGCCGCTGGCGATCGAGTCGATTTCGCCCTTGAGCTGCGTGAATTCCGAGTTGATGTAGGCCCGGCTGGAATCCGCCACCGTGCCGGAGGCGGACTCGGAAGCCAGCGACTTCATGCGGGCCAGGATGTCCGAGATATTGGAGGCGCCGCCGTCGGCGGTCTGCAGGATCGAGGTCGCCTGCGCCGCGTTGGTGGCGGCCTGCTGCAGCGTCGTGATGTCGGAGGAGATGCGGGTCGAGATCGCAAGGCCGGCCGCGTCGTCGGAGGCCGAGGTGATGCGCGAGCCGCTCGACAGCTTCGACAGCGCGCTGGTTTCCTGCTGCGAGTTGATGTTGAGGTAACGGACCGCGGAGTTCGCGGCGGTGTTGGTGGAGATTGCCGGCATGAGTAGCTCCTGTGCTGATGGGGCATGGCATGCCGCATCGTGAAATAGAGAGGTGACGCGGATCCAGCCCCCGTCCGCCCGATCAAACGGGTCGGCCGCCGGTAGTCAGGCGCAAAATCTTCAGAAGCCGGAATTTATGGTTAGCGGTCGGTAAACGCGCCGCGCAGGTCGCGCTCGTGCCGCTTCAGCATCTCGCGCAGCTGCTGCCGTCCTCGCTTCAACAGCGACTCCACCGCGGCCACGGTCGTGTCCATGACCTCGGCGATCTCGCCGTTGCTCATGTTCTCATGATAGGACAGGATCACCGCGACCCGCTGCTGCTCGGGCAGCCGCTGCATCGCGACCTCCAGCAGATTGCCGATCTCGTTGCGCTCGATCACGGCGGAGGCATCGAGCTGGGTGTCGGCGACCTCGGGCACGACATCGACATTCTCGGTGCGCGGCTTGCGGCGCAGATCGATGCAGCGGTTGCTGACGACGCGATAGAGCCAGGTCGAGAACTTGGCGCGGCCATGCTGCCAGCGGCCGCGATGCGTCCACACCTTCAGCATCGTGTCCTGCACGACGTCTTCGGCGTCGGCGGCGTTGCCGACGATGCGCAGCGCGATCGCGTAGGCGCGATCGATATGACGTTCGACCAGAGCACGAAACGCCGTTTCGTCGCCGGCAGCAAGGCGGTCGAGTAATTCCTTGTCTTCGTCGTGGATCTCGACGGTGTCGAGCGGGCCCGCATCGGCAACGGTGGGGACGTTGCTCCACGGAGCAGCCGCTTCGGCCGACGCTACCGCGGCCGGCGTGGCCTCCGCTTCGGCCGGTGCCCTCATATCAAGCGCGTAACTCATCCGCCGCTCTCCAACCAACGCCGCTGGCACACATTCCATGCGGCTTCTGAGCGTTGAACGGAGGCGCCTCGCAAATCAGGCGAACTTTTTTCGTTATTTTTCAAATGCTTAGCTGGATATTTTTGCCGACCGCCCGGCAAAAGCTGCCGCTGCGCAGAGGCGCAGGGAAAAATTCGACGGAGTTTGGAGCAGTCGTTCAGCATCGCCTCGCATTTCCGCGAAAGAGATCGTCGCGTCGGAAAACGCTGTTGTCACACCAACTAACGCCACGCGAACACATGCATGCGCGGAGCATGCGAGTGATTCATCGCCGTTGGTCGCCATCTTGCATTCGACGATTGCGACTAGGCATTTTTTTCCGAATCACTGTTTCGACGTTATCGGATTTTTTGAATCTGTCAGTCGCGAAGCGCGCGTTTTCGAATCTCGCATCAACTTTTTTGAACTGTCGCGCCTGATTTGTCTCATGCGCGCGTTCAACGCATGAGGACTGGCGGGATTTTTGCGCATGACGATCATGACGGTCGACGCGACGCGTCGAGCGCAGAATGTTTCTGCATGTTCATTCGATGTTTTCGATACATTTCTGTTGCGCGCCTGCACGACGCCGGACGGCATATTTGAAAGGGTTTTTCAGCGTTCATGCATTGCTGAAAAATTTCCGAACATGTCCGTCAGTTTCGTTCAGCATCGAATCCAGGCGGAGGCGCGGGCGCGCAAGGTATCGCAGGAGCGGTGCGGCTCAACTGAAGTGCGCATCGCCGACATCTACAAATACTTTCCGTTCAGGCTGTTCGGCCTGAGCCGCGATGCGCTGCACGATCTCGCGCAGATCGAGTTCGAGACCGAGCTCGAGCTGTGCCGCGTCAATCCCGAAATGCTCGAGCAATATCTGGACATGAAGCGCGGCGGTTTTCGCGTCGGCTTCATTTCCGACACCTACTGGAGCACCGACCAGCTTGCGCAGTTGCTGCGTTCCTGCAGTCCCGGGCTGAGCTGGGATTTCCTCTATGCGTCCTGCGATCACGGCAGCAGCAAGAGTGAGGCGCTGTTTGAGGCCTATCTCGCCGAGCAAGGCATCGACGCGGCAAGCTCGTTCCATGTCGGTGACAACCACGCCGCCGATATCAAGGGGGCGCGCCGTCACGGCATCCGTCCGCGCTACTACCCGCAGGCCGGCGCGGCATTGGCCTCCAAGTTTCAGCGCGAGACATCGATCTTCGAATTGCTGTGCCCCGATCAGCCGTCGCGGCTCGATTGCGGTGCCCGCACGCTGCGGCGCGCGGTGACGACGAAGGGCGCGGAGCATGCTCCCGCTTTCGACCTCGGCCTGACGGTGCTCGGCCCCGTGATGGCGGCGTTCGATGCATTCATTGCCGCCCGGCGCACTGCGCTTGCTCGCGAGGGCGCGCGCGTTGCGGTCGGATTCCTCGGCCGCGACGGTCTGCTGCCGTATCGGGTCTGGCAGGCAAACCACGGCGAGACCGGCGCTTATATCGAAATCAATCGTCGCGTCAGCCTGGTCGGATCTGCCGATACGCTCGAACCGCTCTGTGAGCTGCTGAGCCGGGTCGTCAAGATCGACGCGACGACCTTTGTCGACATCGTCAAGGTGCGACCGCCCGCCGTGATGAAGTTCTTCGCGCAGTATCCCGACGGCATTGCGAGCGGCCGCGAGCTCGCCGACGCCCTGCCCGATCTGATGGACCCGCGCGAAATCACCGATATCGCCGGCGGCGTCCGGGCGCGTCTACTCACCTACCTTCGCGCGCATATCCGGGATTTCGACGACTGCACCGATCTGATCCTGGTCGACCTCGGCTATTCCGCAAGCGTGCAGAAATCGCTGCGGCGCATCTTCGATAGCGAGGGCATCCGCATCCGCCTGCACGGCGCCTATCTGCTGACGCTTGACGATGCCTTCGACGACATCGCCGATGACGACACCGCGGAGGGACTGGTCTCGGATCGCATCGTCACGCCGCACGTCAAGCGCATGCTGATCCGCAACGTCGCATTGCTGGAGCAGCTATGCTGTTCCAGTGAAGGATCGGCGCGGGATTATCGTGACGGTGACGTGTTGCGCGAGGGTGATCAGCGCCCGGCCGCCCAGCTGGCGCTGGCGAGCGAGGTGCAATCCGGGACGCTGGCCTATGTTTCGCGCGCCCGCGAGCTGGCACCACGCTACGGATTGCAGCCCGATGCCGACCCCGCGGTCGCGGCGCGCTGGGCCGCCGCCGTGCTCGGACGCCTCCTGCTGCTGCCGGACGACGATGAGCTCGCGCTGCTCGGCGGCATCAAGCATGACGTCAATCTCGGCACCCAGGCGCTGGCGCCAATGCTCGATGCCGACTTCATCAATGATCGCATCATCGCCCGCGGCCTCATGACCGCCTGCACGGCACCGGCGCCCCCGATGTGGCTGGCGGGCAGCTTTGCCGCCCTCTCGCCATCGCACGCCTATCTCTACACGCTGTTCGGCGCCAATCGCCTGCCCGCGAATGTGTTCGGCGAAGCACCGTGCGGGACGCTGCAGGTCGGTCTGTTCGATCGGAACGGCCAGGCGTCGCTGGAGGCGGTCAGCGTCTATCATACCGGGCTCGGCGACCTCCGCCTGCGGATACCGCTGTCGCGCCGGATGGCAATCGCGACCATCGCGCTGCCGCTGGCCAAGCTCACCCGCGACGGGATGCTCCACGGCATCACGGTCCAATACGGCGAGAGCACCGCGAAAGCCGCCGAGAGTCCGAACGTGACAGCGATCGCCGAGGGACGGCTCATCGATGCCGGCCTCGAACGGCGCGGCCGTCACTTCCGCGCTACCAGTGCCGACGGCATGCTGCTGATGCCGGTCGACGGCTTCGAAGACGACGTCGCCATCTACACGGTCGCGCTGACCCCCCTCGACCATGACCGCATCCTTGCGGTCGCGGACCGCGACGGCATCGGTGCCCCCTCGGCCACACTGACCTGGCGTAGCGCCGACGACACGCTCGCAACGAACAACGACAGCTGATTTGTCCGCCTGATCCGGCCGCCCCGCACGTAGAAGGTTAACGAGGGGTAGTGCGGGCATGATTTCGGCTGACACGGCGCAAGCGGACGGCTTGCAGACGAACTTCGACCAATTGCTGGCGGCGAACGGCATCGGGATGAGCGCGGCGCAGCGCCGGCGGCTCGCATGGCTGTCGGAGCGGCTCGGACCCGCGGTCGTCCATCAGGCCGGCTCGGTGCCGGCGAGGGACCGTGGCGTCATCATCCTCGTCGAGCCGCCAAGCGGCCCCGCCGCCGAAATGCTTTACCGGTCGCTTCGCGCCGACTGCGCGGTCGTCGTCCCCTTCGGCGAGAATCCCGCCTTCGACTTCCTGAAGAGCAAGCTGACCGACTTCGGAACGATCGGGCCGAGCTTCGATGGCCCGCATGAGATGTGGTGGGGCGGCCTCAGTTGGCGGCCGATCGCGCCCGAGCAAGGCTTAAGGTCCGAGGCATCGCTGCGCGTGGTCTCCTGCTACCCCCGCGCTTGCGGCGACGATCGTGCCCGCGCCCTCCGCGACAAGCTGGCCGAATTCCGGATCGCCTGCGATATCGCTCCGATCGACACCGCAGACGGCGAGCACATGCGCGCGGCCGAGAAAGCCGGCTTCATGCTGCGGATGTGGGAGCAGCACCGCGAACCGCTGCTCTTCATCGAGGCCGACGCAGTCCTCAGCGAGCCGCCATTGCTGCCGTCATCCCTTGATTGCGACATCGCGCTCCACAAATGGAACCGGTGGGAAATGTCGGCGCGCACCCTCTATCTCGGCCGTTCGCCCGCCGCCGAAGCGGTGCTGCGCAACTGGCATCACATCGCGAGCGCCTATCCCGCGGTCTGGGAAGGCTATTTGCTCGACCAGGCCTGGAGCCTGACATCCTCGCAGATGGCGCTCGACACCGTCTGGCTGCCGCGCTCATACCACGCTCCGGCCGAAGACGCCGGCACGCCCCGCCACACCACAATCGTTCACAACCTGCCCACCGACGGCAGCGATCTCGGACCGGACGCCGAATTCGGCGTCGCGATGCGGCCCGCGCGCCGCGCCAGCCGCAGCGGCGGCCGTGACGCCATGATCGTGATCCGGTCGCAGGCAGCCTCGCATGATGCGATCACCGTGATCATGCGCGATATCGCAACCAGCGACGCGCGCGAAATGGCTGCCAGCATCGAGGCGGTCACCCGCGCGTTCGCGGCCGATTGCGGCGGATTCGGCCGGCTCGAGCTCGCACTCTGCCCCTGGCAGGACGATATCCGCGCGGCGAAATCGGCCGCGAAGAGCGCGAGCAACCGCATCATCGAGATCGCGCCGTGGCAGACCCTGCCAGCCGACCTGTTCCGCACCGTGGGCCAGTCCCGCGATGCCGGCAGCGTCGTCGTGATGGCCGGGCAGCGCGGCTGATGAACGCCGGAAAGACAGAGCAAGGGAAGGACATCGAAATCATGAAGACAATCATCCTTCTCACCGGCGTCGCCGACCAGCAATTCGCGCTCACCGAACTGTTGAAGGCGCACAATCCGGCGCTGTCGTTCCGCTGCGCGGTGACCGCCGAAGACCTCGCGGCGATCGAACCGGAGGTCTTGCGCGAGGCCCGGCTGTTGGCCTTCACCACCAGCGTCATCGTGCCGGAGCACATTCTGGCGGCGCTCGGCCACGGCGCCTACAATTTCCATCCCGGCCCGCCGCAATATCCCGGCTGGGCGCCGGCGCATTTCGCGCTCTATGACGGTGCCCGCACCTTCGGCGCGACGGCCCATGTGATGGCCGCGCGCGTCGATTCCGGCCCGATCGTCGGGGTCGAGTCCTTCATCATTCCCGACAAGATCAGCGTACGCGGACTCGAACAGATCGCCTATGTGCGGCTTGCCCATCTGTTCTGGCGGATGTCGCGCGATCTCGCCTGCGATCCCATGCCGCTGGCGGAACTGGAGATCGCCTGGTGCGGAATCAAGAGCACGCGGCGGATGTACCGCGAGATGTGCGAGCTTCCCGCCGGCATCAGCGCCGGCGAGCTGGCGCGTCGGATTCGCGCCTTCCATGACGATTTCCGCGGCATCCCGCTGACCTGCTCGTTGCACGGCATCCGCTTCCAGCTGGCAACGACTGCCACGCAGGCGCCCGAGGCTCCGCAGGTGGTCTCGCCGCCGCTCGCCGCGGCCTCCTGAGAACCGGCCTCAACCGCGCGTCGCACGGCCCGGGACCTCGCGGTGCCGCTGCAAGTGGGCTCTCACCGCACGCTCCGCGGCGCGCGCGGAGCCGAAATAGCCGCCGTCGAGGCCGTCAAAGGCGCGGTCAGAGGAGAAGAAGCAGAAGCCGCGGCTATCGCTGACGACGATGCCGGCGGTGCGATCCGATACCTCGATGACATAGGCTTGGGACATTTGGGCTTGGGACATGCGTGTTCGATCGCCGGATGACGGCGCTCCTGTCTGATTGTCGGGTGCTTTGGATTCGTCGAAGCGATCAACAACAACAGACGCCGGTCGCCGCCGAGACACAGCGATGCTGCATGCGGCTTCGCATGTCGCACATCAAGCTGCAGTGGTCATGTCTCATTGCGGTGACCTTGGACAACACGGATATCGCGCATCAATATCCGGCCGAACCGCGCCGCGGTCAATGAAATGACTGTCCAAAGATGACTGCCCGGCGCGATGGCTCGTTCGCGGCGGGCGGAAAAACAGCACAATTTTGGTGATGACGGTCGTCGAGCGCTGATTGGCCGGGCACCGGGTGCCCGGCCATGATCGCTCAGGGCAGGATCGGCGGATGATAGGTGAAGGTCGCCATCAGGATCGCCGCCAGCAGCATCACGATCGGGAAGTGGATGAAGAACTGCACCGATGTGTAGCCGATCAGATCCTTCGACTTCAGGCCGAGGATGCCGAGCAGCGGCAGCATCCAGAACGGGTTGATGAAGTTCGGCAGCGTCTCGGCGATGTTGTAGACCATCACCGTCCAGCCGAGATGCGCACCGATGTCGTTGGCCGCCTTCATGATGTAGGGCGCCTCGATGATCCACTTTCCGCCGGCCGACGGCACGAAGAAGCCGAGCAGCGCCGAATAGATTCCGACCAGGAACGAGAACACGGTGGAATTGCCGGAGGCGCCGACGAACCAGTGTGCGATCGTGTCCGACAGCGTCGTGCCGCTGCTGTTCGGGACCTTGGTCAGGATCTGCGCAATGCCGGCGTAGAACGGAAACTGCAACAGCACGCCGGAGACACTCGGCATCGCCTTCGAGAACGACTCGATGAGGCTGCGCGGACGCCAGTGCAGCATGATGCCGAGGATGAGGAAGACGAAGTTATAGGTGTTGAGGCCGGACAACGTGATCAACGGATTGCCCGACTGGAATGTCTGCCACAACCAGCCGGCGGCAAGCACGGCGATCAGGATCGTCAGCAGCGGGCTGAACTCCAGCCAGTCGCCCGGACGCGCAGGCTTCCTAGCCTCGATGCGATCATCGCCGAGCGCAACGCCGAGGTCTTCCGCCGTCTTCGCCCGTTCGGGCGCAGGCGTCGTGAAATAGCAAATCGCAGCGGAGACCACGGTCACCATCACGACGGTGACCATGTTCTGCCAGGTCAGGATGGTTTCCGAGAAACCGATCACGCCGGTGATCGGCAGAAGCGATGCCGGAATGCTGCCGGCATTGGCCTGGAGCTGCGCGGCCGAAGACGTGATGCCGAGGGTGAAGCCGCAGCCGAGCCCGAGATAGCCGGCGGCACCGGCCGCCCGGTAGTCGAGCCTGATGTCGGTGCGGCGTGCGATCTCCCGCACCAGAAGACCCGAGAAGATCAGGCTCAGGCCCCAGTTCAGCAGCGACAGAAAGATGCTGAGCACGCCGACAAAGACCACGGCGCCGCGCCCGGTCTTCGGCACGCTGGCGAGCCGCGCCAGCACGGCCGCCACCGGCGGCGACATCGCCACGACATAGCCGCCGATCGCGACCAGCGCCATCTGCATCGTGAAGGGAATCAGGTTCCAGAACCCATCACCAAACGCGCGGCTAACGGCGAGCGGCGAACCGCCATGCAGGATCGCGCCGATTGCGACCGCAATCACCGCGATCAGGACGAAGACGTAGGCATCCGGAAACCAGCGCTCCGCAAACGCCACCAGGGCTTGCGAAAATCGCGCGATGATGTTGTCCGCGACAGGTTTTCGCAAGCTCACGGTTTGATCGTGCGTTGCATTCGTCATCAATCTGATCCTCTTCCGGTAATGCGGTTACAACCTTCAATCGTGTTTGGTCATCAAAGCGCGAGCGTGAGATCGGTCAGCGGCACGGCTTGGCAGGCGAGGCACCGTCCCTCGCTGCCATCGACAGGGCCGAGATGGGTGAACTCCCCATCGACGACCTGAACCGCACAGCTTTCGCATTGCCCGACACGGCAGCCGCTCGGCAGCGCAACGCCCGCCGCACTCGCCGCATCAAGCAGCGTCCCCTGCTCCGGCCCCCAGGAAAAACTCCGCTTGCTGCCCGCAAGCCGGATGGTGCGCGGCGCAAGATTGCTCGGCACCGATGGCGGCGACACGAAGCTTTCGGCGAAAATGTCGAAGCGCGGCACGCCGAGCGCCGTCACGGCCTCGATCTGTGCCGCAACGAATTCCGGCGAACCGCAGATGTAGACCAGCGGCCGGCGCGCCAACAGCGGCTTGACCTGTCCGAGATCAACCCTCCCCTTGCGCAACGAATGCGAGTCGATCGGGTCCTGCGCGAACGGCGCGGAATAGAACGTCACACGCTTCAGCCCTGGGGTGCCGGCTTCCAGCTCCGCAAGCCGCTCGGCAAACGGATGCTCCCGGCTGCTACGGCAGCCGTGCAGCAGCAGGATTTCGCCAACGCGATCCTGTGGTGCAATGCGTTGCAGTGTTTCGAGATGGCTCATGAACGGCGTGATGCCGATGCCGGCGGCGAGGAAGATCAGCGGCCGCGGCCCCTTCAATGGCGGCGTGAAGATGCCGCCCGGCGGCTCCAGCACGACCTCGTCTCCGACGGCAAGACGGTGCAGACGATCCGGCATGAAGAACGGCGAGCCGCCACCCGGCGCCTCATTGAAGAAGCGCCCCTTCACCGCTATCGAGAGCACATCCGGCAGATCGCCCGATCCGGTCAACGAGTAGGCCCGCGCCTCCGGTGCGCCGGGCAGCGAGACCATCACGTGCTGGCCCGGCAGGAAGTCGGGCAGCGGACCACCGTCAAGCGGCAGCAGGTTGAGCGCGACGACATTATCTGCCTCGGCGCGGCGCGCGCCGACCGTGAACCGCCGCTGACCGCTCCACAGGCCACGACTGGCAATTCCGTCGCGCCTGATATCGCAGACGATCGCGCGCAGCGGGACGGACCCGCTGACCGGATCGCGCGCATCGTCATGCAGCACGGCGTTGATGTTGCGGGTGTGGATGCCTGCCGTCGCGGAACGCTCGCGGCCGAGCGGCGGACAGTCTTCCCACCAGCCGAATTCGGCGACGACGACCCGATCGTCGAGCGCCGCATTGAGGCGCACCTTCAGGCGCACGGCACCGCCATGCGTCTCCACCACGGCCCAGTCGCCTTCGGCAAGGCCGCGCCGCTCGGCGAGTTGCGGACTGATCTCGACGGCCGGATCGGGCGACTTGCGCCGCAGCGAGGCGACGTGCCGATAAGAGGAGTGAACGAACCAGCCGCTCTTGGCAGTGGAAAGCACGAGGGGAAAGCGTGCGTCCGGCGCTGCCGTGAGCGGGCTGCCGACCGGCTCGACGTGGTCGGGCAAGGGATCATACCCGTGTCCCAGCATCAGCTCGGAATAAAGCTCGACGCGGCGCGTCGGCGTTGAGAATCCGGCAACCGTTCGGTCCTCGCGCGCCACGGCGTATTTTTCGTCGCGGAAGATCTGCGGGAAGCGGCGGCCTTCGGGATGCCCGCGCAAATCCTCGACACCGATGCCGAGCGGCGCCAACTGGTAGTTCCAGCCGGCCGTGATATCACCGCCGAAGAACAATTCGCCCATCCCGAGCTTGAGCGCGAGCGCGGCGGCGATCTCGTAGTCGGCCTTCACCTCACCGACCGGCTCGACCATGCGCGGGCGAAACTGCACGGTCTCGACGGCCTCCTGCGTGATCTCGAATCCGATCTTGAGTGCATCGCGCTCCCACGGCGTGCTGGCGGGCAGCACGAAATCGGCGCTCTCCGCGGTCGGGTTCATGAACATGTCGATATGAACCTGGAATTCCAGCGCGTTCAGCGCGGCGCGATTGCGCTCGGAATGGCCCTGCGAGACGACGAAGTTGGTGCCGAAGGCGACCAGCGCGCGCACCCGGTAAGGCTCGCCGTCGAGCACCGCTCTGCTGAAATCGCGCGCCGTGATCCAGCCCTTGGCCGGCGGGCCGAGTGGCAGTTCGGCAATGCCCAGCGCCTTTGCCTGCTGCTCCGGCGACAGGATATTGTAGTCGTTGAGGGCGCGCGTCGGCGGCGGCACCGGCCAGCGATTGCCGCCGGGCCGATCGCAAGCGCCGGTCAGCGCATACAACGTCGCAATCGTGCGCTCGATCGCGGTCGCGTTGGTGTGCTGCCCGACGCCGGTCCAGGAATGATAGGCGAGCCGCGGCCGGCGAGCGAGCAGCGTGTTGAACGCGTCGACGTCCTCGACACGCAGCCAGGTCAACTCCGCGACGCGCGCCGGCTTGTAAGGCGCGGCCCGCTCGACGAGCAGCTCGAACGCAGTTGCCGCCGCTATCATCCGGCCGTCGCGTGCCCGGACCTGCAGCGCGCCACGCAGCTGGCCACAGCTCTCCGGCGCGTAACGGGTGTCGCAAGGCACGGGCGCGCCCGACGCATCGAGACGAACGAAAGCCTCCGGCGCGCCATCCGGCCACAATGCGTCGGCGCGCAGGAAGCGTCCCGTCGCGCGATCGACCAGCAGCGATCCATTGGTCCATGCGTTGACGAAATCCGCATCGAAGCTGCCGGTCGCGATGAGGTGACGGATCGCCCCCATCGCGAGCGCGCCATCGGCGCCCGGGCGAATGCGCAGCCAGAGATCGGCCTGCTGCCCCGAGCCGTTCGGCTTGGGATCGATCACCACGACCTTGGCGCCGCGCCGCCGCGCATCGGCGATCCGCGTTGCCTGGGCGAGCCAGGTCCGCGCCGGATTGTGGCCCCACAGGATAATCGCATCGGCATTGTCGTAATCGGGAAAGCCGATGCCGCGGCCGAAGGTCAGCGCGTGCGCATAGTCCTTGTGCCAGCCGCAGACCTCAACCGCATAGATCAGGTTCGGGCTGCCGAAGCCGCGGATGAAGCGCTCGACCCACTCGAAACTGTCGACCATCGGCGTGCCGCTCGGCGTGGTGACGCCGAACGCCACCGCCTCGGCGCCGCTCTCCGCGCGGATCGTACCGAGCCGGGCGGCGATCTCGGTCAAGGCCTCGTCCCACGACACCTCGACCCAGCCCGGATCGGCGGCGCCGCGCGGCTGGGTTCGCTTGAGCGGGACGGTCAGCCGGCGCGGGCTGGCGACGATTTCGGGCGCCGCCCTGCCCTTGGCGCAAAGCGCACCGCCGGTCGGGTGGTTATTCAATACCTCTACGCCGACAAGGCGCCCATCCTCGACCACGGTGACGGCACCGCAGCGCGAGCGACAAAGCGTGCAATAGCCGGGCAGCCGTTGTTTCACGCCGTCTCACCATCCAGTCAGTCTGTGTGACGCATTCTTGTAATGCGTTACACATTTACGTCATACGCTACCGGCCGCGTCAAGGCTAAGTAATAATCAGCGACGAATCGGAGTTCCCAGCGAGAGGCGGCCACGACCACCGATGGACCAGAATTTGCGAGAACAGGTGCTGCAACGGGTGCGGGCCGAGATCATTTCCGGGCAGAGCCTTCCGGGCACGATGTATTCGGTGCCGAGTCTCGCGGCGAGCCTCGGCGTCTCCTCGACGCCGGTGCGCGAAGCGCTGCTCGAGCTCAGCCGCGGCGGCCTGGTCGAGCCGATGCGCAACCGCGGCTTCAAGGTGGTCGAGCCGACGCTGACCGAGCTGCGCAACCTGTTCGACATGCGCGAGGTGCTCGAGCTGCACGCCGCTGTGCTGGTCGCCGCCAATCCGCCAAAGGATCTGACGGTCGTGCGCGGCTGGGCCGACCAGATCGCCAAAGCCGTCGAGACCGACGACGTCCAGCTCTATCTGGAAGCCGACCGCAACTATCATCGCGAGTTCATCGCGGCCGCCGGCAACGACCTGCTGACCGACACGGTGATGGGCCTGCGCGACAAGATGCGGCTCTACGGCATCAGCTCCCGCGCCGGCCACGAGCGGCAGCAAGCGTCAGTGCCCGAGCACTACCGGTTGATCGAGCTCGCGCTCGCCGGCGAGACCGAGGCGCTGACAACCCTGCTGCGCACGCACATCCGCTCCTGGGAGCCGATCTTCGTCGATGCATTGCTGCGCTCGAAGGAGCATGCGCGCGAGCCGCTGCGGCAGGCCCGCGGCTGACGCGGGCGGAGGCAGATGCCGGTCGTGGTGACCGGCTAGTCCAGAATGCTCTTGTAGTGCTCCGAGAAGACATCGCGGCCGATGATCAGCCGCATCACTTCGGAGCTTCCAGCCAGGATTCGATTGACGCGTGCATCGGTGAACATGCGACTGATTGGATATTCGTCCATGTATCCCGCGCCGCCGTGCAGCTGGACGCCAAGGTCGAGCATCTTCCACTCGACTTCCGACGACATCATCTTGGCCTTGGCGCCCATGTTGCTGGTCAGGCGTCCGGCATTGTGCTCGGCCACGCAGTGATCGACATAGACCTGCACGAGATCGATTTCGGCATCCATCTCCGCCATGCGGAACTGGGTGTTCTGCTGTTCGGCGAGCGGCCGGCCGAACAATTTGCGGTCCATCACGTAAGCGCGCGTGATGTCGAACGCCTTGCGGCCGTTGGCGATCGATCCGACCGCGGAGATCAACCGCTCCTCGGCAAGGCCCTCCATCAGATAGTAGAAGCCCCTGCCGGGTTCTCCCAGCACGTTGGCCTTGGGCACCTTCACATTGTTGAAGAACAGTTCGGCAGTGTCCTGCGCCGGCATGCCCATCTTCTTGAGATTGCGGCCGCGCTCAAAACCTTCCATGCCGCGCTCGACGATCAGAAGCACCATGGCATGCTTCTTCTCGGCGCCCGCGAGCTTGGCCGCGACGATCACCACGTCGGAATTGATGCCGTTGGAAATATAGGTCTTCGAGCCATTGAGCAGGAAATGATCGCCCTTGTCTTCCGCCGTCGTCCGCATGCCAGCAAGGTCCGAGCCCGCGCCCGGCTCGGTCATCGCGATGGCCAGGATCGTCTCGCCGCTGACGCATTTCGGCAGGAAGCGGTCGCGCTGCTCCTCGGTGCCGAAGCGCTTGAAATAAGGACCGACCAAGCGGCTGTGCAGCGTGTTGTACCAGCCCTTGCAGCCAGATCGCGCAGTCTCCTCGATGATGATCTGCTCGTAGCGGAAGTCCTCGTCGCCCATTCCGCCATATTTTTCCTCGGGCCAGATCATCAGGAAGCCGAGGTCGCCGGCCTTCTTGAACGCGCTGCGGTCGACGATGCCGGCCTCCCGCCATTCCTCCATATGGGGCGCAATCTCGCTGGCGAGAAACTTGCGGTAGGAGTCGCGGAAGATGACCTGGTCTTCGGTAAAGCTGCGCATCAATCACCCAATAGCGCTGTCATGGAAACCGCCGGCGTGCGCCGAGGCACCGGTACAAAAAATTGGAGCGCCGGTTCTGCTGCAATCAAAACCGACGCTCCGTCATCGAAACAGCCGATGCCCTATTTGCCCTTCCAGTTCGGCGGGCGTTTTTCTGCAAAGGCAGCCGCGCCCTCGCGGGCATCCTCGGATACGAAGACGGGACCGACGATCTCCTGCTGCCTCTTCCACATCTCATCTTCCGGCCAGAGCCGGGATTCGACGATCACCTGCTTGGATGCCTTGACGGCGAGCGGGCCGTTGGCACCGATCGCGGCTGCAAGCTCGAGCGCCGCGTCGAGCGCCGGGCCATCGGTCAAACGGTTGATGATGCCGAGCTGGTAGGCACGCTCCGCGCCGAAGAACTCGCCCGTCAATGCGAACTCCATCGCCACACGGAACGGCATCTGGCGCGGCATACGGATCAGGCCGCCGGCCGCGGCCGCCAGCCCGCGCTTCACCTCGGGGATGCCGAACTTGGCGTTGCGGTTGGCGACGATCATGTCGCACGACAGCGCGATCTCCATCCCGCCGGCGAGCGCGTAGCCGTCGACGGCCGCGATCAGCGGCTTCTTCGGTGGCGCCTCGGTAAGGCCGGCGAAGCCGCGGCCCGGGATCGACGGCCGCTCGCCTTTCAGGAACCCCTTGAGGTCCATGCCCGAGCAGAATGTGCCGCCGGCGCCGGTGATGATGCCGACGCTCAAGGTATCGTCGGCGTCGAGCCGGTCGATCGCCGCGGCCACGCCCTTGGAGAGGGCGAGGTTGGCCGCGTTCTTCGCTTCCGGCCGGTTCAGGGTGATGATCAGGATCGGTCCACGGACTTCAGTGAGGACCGCAGTTTCTTCGGACATCGCTTTCGTCTCCTGATCGCTTAACGCGGGGCCATGCGGATGGCGCCGTCGAGACGGACGTCTTCACCGTTGAAGTAGCCGTTGGTGATCATGGTCAGCGCCAGCTGCGCATATTCCTCCGGCAGGCCGAGACGCTTCGGGAACGGCACCGATGCGCTGAGCGCGGCCTTGACGTTCTCCGGGGCGCCCTGCAGCAGCGGGGTGTTGAAGATGCCCGGCAGGATGGTGTTGACGCGGATGCCTTCGGCCATCAGGTCGCGCGCGATCGGCAGGGTCATGCCGACGACGCCGGCCTTCGAGGCCGAATAAGCCGCCTGCCCCATCTGGCCATCCTCGGCCGCGACCGAGGCTGTGTTGACGACCGCACCACGCTCGCCGTGCTCCAGCGGAGCCAGCGACAGCATGCCCTGCGCCGACTTGGCGATGCAGCGGAACGTGCCGACGAGGTTGATCTGGATGATGCGGTTGAAGGCGTCGATCGGGAAGTGGGTGGGCTCGCCGGTCTTCTTGTCGCGGCCCGCGGTCTTCACCGCGTTGCCGGTGCCGGCGCAGTTCACCAGGATGCGCTCCTGGCCATGCGCCGCGCGGGCCTTGGCGAAGCCCGCATCGACCTGCTCGTCCGAGGTGACATCGACCTTGCAGAACACGCCGCCGATTTCCTTGGCGATGGCCTCACCTTTCTCTTCGTTGAAGTCGAAGATCGCGACTTTCACGCCTTGCGCAGCGAGCGCGCGCGAGGTGGCGGCACCAAGGCCGGAAGCGCCGCCGGTGACGACCGCGGCGAGCGATGAATCGAGTTTCATGGCAATATCCTTTCGCGATCAGATGCGTTCGATGATGATGGCCGGCGCCATGCCGCCGGCGGCACACATGGTGACCAGGCCATAGCGTCCGCCGCTCCGCTCGAGTTCGTCGAGCGCCGTGCCGATCAGGATCGATCCGGTCGCGCCGATCGGGTGGCCGAGCGCGATCGAGCCGCCATTGATGTTGACCTTCTCGCGGTCCAGCTCGAGGTCCCGGATGAATTTCTCGGCGACGACCGCGAAGGCCTCGTTGATCTCCCAGACGTCGATGTCGTTCTTGGTCAGGCCGGCCTTGGCGAGAACCTTCTTGGCCGCCGGAACCGGCGCGTTGAGCATCAAGGTCGGGTCGTCACCCTGGTTGGCATAGGCCACGATGCGGCCGCGCGGCTTGAGGCCGTGCTTCTCGGCATATGCCTTCGAGGTGATCAGCACCGCGGCGGCGCCGTCCACCACGCCCGAGCTGTTGCCGGCATGGTGCACGCCCTTCCACTCCAGGTCCGGGTAGCGGCGCTGGATCTGCTTCTTGAACGTCGTGCCGTTACCGAGATCGAAATCGGCAAGCTGCTCGAAGCTCGGCTTCAGCGAAGCAAGGCCTTCAGCCGTGGTCTCCGGACGCGGGAATTCTTCACGATTGAGCGCGACGCTGCCGTCGTCGTTGAGGACGGGGATCACAGACTTGGCGAAACGCCCTTCATCGATGGCCCGCTTGGCGCGCTGCTGGCTCGTCAGCGCCAGGGCATCGCAGGCCTCGCGGCTGATCCCCTCGCGCGTCGCGATGGCGTCGCCGCACACGCCCTGGTGCGACTGCGGGTGAATCTCGTCGAGGGCCGGATTGCCCGAACCCATCATCCGCGCCGGCTGCCCGGCTTTGGAACGCTCGGCTGCGAGGGTCTGTTGATAGCTCATCATCTCGGTGCCGCCGGCGATGACGCAATCTTCCATCCCCGACATCACGGACGCTGCCGCGAGGTTCACCGACGTGATGCCGCCGCCGCAGAAACGATCCAGCGTCGTGCCGCTGGCGTTGATGTCGTAGCCCGCCGCGAGCGCCGACATGCGTCCGAGATCGCCGCCCTGCTTGCCTTCCTGAGTCGATGTCGACCAGATGATGTCATCGACGGTCGACGTGTCGAGCTTGTTGCGCTCCTTGAGCGCGCCGAGCACCGTCGCGGCCAGATGCTGCGGATGCAGGTGCGACAGCGCACCCTTGCCCGGCTTGCCGATGCCGCGCGGCGTGCGGACCGCGTCGATGATGTATGCTTCAGACATGGGTTTCCCTCTGCTTTGGATGCTTCTTGACTGTGGGCTCGTGCCGATCGGTCCCGGCCGCTCCCGCTGCGTCTTTTTACCCCGGAACAGGGCGAGGCGTCAGCGGTGTGGCGTCACCGCGAGCGGCGCGGCAATCGGGCTGCGCTGATCTTCGAAATAGCGCGAGTTGATCAGCACGGACGGTTGCGCCGTATCGCGCTCACGCTCGTCGGCGCAGACAGGCTTATCGCAACCCTGCGCAAACAACGGCGCGCCGGCCGGGGCGGCGTGGGGACCGAGGGCATATTTCTGCTCCTGCGGCAGATAGATCAGCTGGCCGATCTGGGTAAGCGTCAAGGTGAGACGCGACACCGTCGATCGGGGAAGACCGCAGCGATCGGCGATTTCGCGATTTCCCAGGCGTATGCTTCGACCTTCGAAGCAACGCACGATGTCGAATGCGCGCGACACCACCTGGATCACGCGCCGGTTGTCCGTGCCGGCGGTCTCTTGTGCCATTAGTACCTCAGATCGACGTCCCATCGTTTACGCCTCACTCCTCATTTTCCATACGGGTGAACGAAGCCCACTCTGCTTCGAGCGGCCGACGCCGATCCGCGACGTCACGGCCGGGCGCGCAACGCTCGCGCGCGCGAACTGATGTGCGGAATTTGGCGGCAGGGGCCCGCGGCGTGCACCGCGTGGGCGATTGCAGCGGTGCTGCACAGCTTGTTCCGGGATCGACGGTCTGACGCGACGGCCGGTCGCTCCGGCGTTCGGTCCGCCCGCGGCGATCACACCGACGCTGCGCGCGGCCAAGCGTGCGGGCTGCTCGACAAGGTCATTCTCAGCCTGTCCGAGACCGCTGCGCACGGAATGCACGAACATCTGGTTTTCCAGCCAAGTGAAGCCGCGACCGCGCGGGGCAAGCAGCTTCGGATGTCTCTGGCCGGCCAGCATCAGGCGGATTCTTTCCCTAGGGTTTCGGACCTTAATTAATTGATTAATTAGTCAGGTGATTAAAGTGGGCGCTCTCCGCTGTCAACCGGCCCTCGCCGCAGGGCGCCCCGCGCTCAGCCCGCACCTTCGCCTCCAACGCCTGTCAACGCAGCGATCGCGATCCGTCGTGGTGAAACTTCGTCAAATGCAGACCGCTGCCGAACGGCGATCGACATTCCGCGCGCGTTCGCGGACATGCCTCGACAATTTGCCGGCCGGTGCGAAGCGGATGCGCAAGCATAAGAGCTGAGATCGGGAAGCGGCGTGAGGAAGCAAGGAAGCAGGCAATAGCGGTTGTCGGAACAGACACGACCGCTGGCCGGGATGGCCGTTACGAGGGCGAACCTAAGCTATGAAAGCTTGGTGGGCGCACCAGGGCTCGAACCTGGGACCCGCTGATTAAGAGTCAGCTGCTCTACCAACTGAGCTATGCGCCCGGAACTTGTCCGGAAATGACCCTCGCAAGAGAGCGGTCGTTTAGCAAAGCGATTCCCCGATGTCCAGCAAGCTCAAGCAAGTTTTCCCGACTTTCTGACAACCGAAAGGCCGCCGGAATCCGGCGGTCTTTCATGGGCTTGGCGAGGGTGCCGGCGGACGGCGCTCAGAGCCGGCCGGAGCGCTCCTGATCGGGGCTATCGTCGCGGTCGAAACGGTCGTGATCGAAGCCGCGGCCGCCGCGCTCCCAGCGGTCCATGCCGCGCTCGAGGCGGTGGCGGCGCCAGCCCTCGGCGCCGAAGCCGCGCCCTTCCATATGGGTCAGCATGCTCAGCCGCCGCTTCTGGTTGTCGTCGAGCGTCTTGTAGAGCGGGTCGGCGGCGTCGGCGATCGTCTTCAGCGACGTCGCGGTCGACGCCATGTTGTCGGCGCGCTCGCGCAGGCGGGCGACCGGATCATCCGGCTTCTGCGACTTGTCCGCATCGGTCTTCTCGGCGGCCATCCGCGCATTGGCGCGATCGAGCCGCAGCTTGGCGAAGTCGCGCACCGCGGCCTCAACCGGCGGCCACAGCTTCTCCTGATCGGCGTTGAGCTTCAGCCCGGCGTGGACGGCGGCGATCCGCGCGTCGAGGAAGGCGGCCCGATCCTCGGGGCTCATCCGCATATGACCGTGGAACCAGGGACGATGCTGGGCATAGACCGCGGTCGAACCGGCAATCGTGAGCGCCGCGATACCGGCGAGCAGAACTTTCTTCATACGAACCTCCTTTGAAGGTTGCTCGAAGATGATGCCGCCCGCCCACGCCTTCAACTTACGGATTGGACAGGGAGAGCTCTGTTACCAAGATGTAATCCGCTTTCATTGCATTGCAGAAACATCCAAAGCGCGAGGTTGCGCTCTGGATTTCTGTTGTTTGCGCTAGATCATTCCGAGCAGGCGCGGCAGCCACAGCGAGATCTCCGGCACGTAGGTGATCAGGCCGAGGAACACCAGCATCGCGCACAGCCACGGCAGGACCGAGATGGTGATCTCGCTGATGCCCATCTTGGCGATACTGCTCGCAATGTAGAGGTTGAGCCCGACCGGCGGATGGCACAGCCCGACCTCGGTGTTGACGATCATCAGGATGCCGAGATGCACCGGGTGCACGCCGAGCTTGGTCGCCAGTGGAAACAGGATCGGCGCCATGATCAAGAGGATCGACGACGGGTCCATCACGTTGCCGGCGAGCAGCAGGATGACGTTGACGACGAGCAGGAACATCCAGACCGAGAAGTTCTTGTCGATGATCCAGGCCGCCATCTCCTGCGGGATCTGCTCGTGCGTCATCAGGAACGAGAACAGCACCGCGTTGGTGATGATGTAGAGCAGCATCGAGCTCATGCTCGCCGCCTGCAGCAGCACCTTCGGCACCTCGGAGAGCTTCAGCTCCTTGTAGACGAACACGGTGATGAAGAAGGCGTAGGTCGCGGCGACCGCGGCCGCTTCGGTCGGCGTGAAGATGCCGCCATAGATGCCGCCGAGCACGATCGCGATCAGCAACAGGCCCCAGATGCTTTCGCGGAACGCCGTGAACTGCTGGCCGATGGTCGCGCGCGGCATCTTCGGATAGCCGTTGCGCCGCGCGACGAAGAAGGTCACCGCGGCCAGCATCAGCGCGAGCACGACGCCCGGCACGATGCCGGCCATGAACAGCGCGCCGATCGAGGTGTTGGTGGAAACGCCGTACAGCACCAGGATGATCGAGGGTGGCACCAGGATGCCGAGCGCGCCCGAGGTCGAGATCACGCCGACGCCGAAACGCTTCGGATAGCCGTGATCGACCATCGCCGGCATCATGATCGAGCCGATCGCGACCACGGTGGCAACGCTCGAGCCCGAGATCGCCGCGAACATCGCGCAGGCCGCGACGCCCGCTAGCCCAAGGCCGCCGGGCAGATGCCCGACCAGCGAGGTCGTGAACGCGATCATGCGCCGCGCGACGCCGCCGCGGGTCAGGAAGGTGCCAGCCAGGATGAAGAAGGGGATCGCCATGATGCCAAAATTGTCGAGGCCCGAAAACAGCTTCAGGCCGACGCTCTCGATCGGGACCTCGGTCATGGTGAACAGGAAGGTGAGCACGGTCAGGCCGAGCGAAATCGAGATCGGCATGCCCGTCAGCATCAGGGCAAACAGCAGTCCGAAAATAAGTGCGGCGCTCATCACGCTTCTCCAAGCGCGACGGGCGCGGTCTTGCTGGTCTCGACGCCATCGACATGGGAGGCGTCATGGTGCGGCAGGTCGTCGGTCCACCAGTAATTCCAGCACACCTGCAGGAAACGGAAGCACATCAGGTAGGAGCCGAGCGGGATGCAGGCGTAGACGATCCAGCTCGGGATCTCGAGGTCCGGCGAGACCTGGTCGGTATGCATCAACTCGAACACGAATTTCGCGCCCATGGTGCCGACGATCCCGGTGAACAGCGCGCCGCCGAGCAGGCCGAAGATGATGGTGCGCTTGCGCCAGAAATCGTTGAGGCGGTTGATCAGGACGTCGACGCCGACATGGACGCCGGCGCGCACGCCATAGGCGGCGCCGAACTTCGCCATCCAGATGAACATGTAGATGCAGAGTTCCTGCGACCAGGCGAGATTGATGCCGAACAGGTACGGATAGAGTACGGGAACGTCGACCAGAAAACGGTGCACGACCGTGACGAAGGTCAGCAGCGTCGCGGCCCCCATCAGGCTCGCGATGATGATTTCCTCGAGCCGATCCAGAATTTTGAGCAGCATTGATCTCCCCTGTCATGGCCTGATGCGGCAACCGGCCACGGCACCCAAGCCGCGACCTCACGCGGCCGCGGCGTTCATTCAACTACTTGACGGTTCTCGATCGAGAGACCGATCCGCAAACTCGTTCACCTCTCCCGCTTGCGGGGGAGCGTAGGCCGCCTTCGGCCGTCCCTGTAGAACGCCGAAGCTAGGCTTCGGCTACGTCGCATCGAAGATGCGATACGGGTGGGGGCTCTCTTCAAGAGAATGACTCGTGGAGAGAGCCCCCACCCCAACCCCTGTCTCTTATACAC